>NZ_JAWOAR010000037.1:0-21920 GCF_046498435.1 Longimonas sp.
CCGTCGGCAGACGATCTGGGATCCATCTCCCAATGGATAGATGCGTGCGGGACGTAAAGGTAGCCTTCAACCGGCGGAATGGATCCCGGATCAGCGGCGCCAGGGGCGCCTTGCCTGTCCTGAACTCGATTCAGGATCTGGATGACAGGGCGATGGAGAGATGTACGCCTTCTGAACCCATGGCACAACCCGTTCTCAGAACCGCGCCAGATAGCCCTTGACTTTCCAATCCCCGATAATTAGCATTATCAGGAATTGAGATTTGCAAACCTGAATACCGAATTCCTTCACAGAACCCCCACGAAATCATGGAGCCATCCGACGCCGCCCCAAACGCAGCCGATATGTCCTCATCTGCCGAGTCTGAGCCTCCGTCAGAGGCGGTCGAAACGTCCCCTACTACGAACACGGGGCAACAAATCGCGCCTACGAGCACCGGGGAGGATGCTGAAACTAACGATCTGGCCCCGATTATCCCTGATTCCGGCGATTCAGGAGGGATTTCGTCGGATGATGCCCCGCTCGTACACACCTCCATTAAGGAATCGACGAACCTGCTTTCGATGTATTTGACGCGCTATGAGCGTCCCGAAACCAAGCGCGCCTACAAAAACGACATCGTGCAGTTTTTCGGGACCGACGAGGTCGTGTTGCCGCTGGCACGCAAAGCCACGTTCATGCATGTGAACCGGCACATCCGCGATCTCGAAGAGGAGGACCGCGCTGCTTCCACGATCCAGCGCCGCGTGTCGGCCATCCGCGGATTCTTTGACTGGCTGGTGGCGCTGGAACTGATTCCACGCAACCCAGCCGATGCCGCACTCATCCGCAAAACACGCCGCGCCAACACCTCTGATCGCTCCATCACGTTTTTGTCGCGAGCGCAGTCAAAACGCCTGCTCCGTGCTACCCAAGAGGCTGGAGAAGCAGCTAAAAGAGACCATGCATTATTGTTGGTGTTACTCCACTGTGTATTACGTCGCTCTGAAGCAGCTGCTATGGACGTTAAGCATATCCGTCCACTTGGTCATTACTGGGTGCTTGACCTTCCAGATACGAAAGGAGGTTCTGATCAGTATGTAAAGATACCAGCTCATGTTGTAGATGTAATTGATGATATGAAATCGCATTACGGAATTGAAGAGGGGGCCCTGTGGCGGTCTTTCAGCAACCGCAACCGGGGCGACCGGATCACAGGAGATGCCATCTATCGCATTGTGCGGCGCACCGCCGAGCGAGCCGACCTGCCTGATATCGGAGCCCACGCCCTGCGACATACCGGATGCACCCTTGCGCTTGAATCCGGTGCCACGATTGAACAGGTCAAGACGCACGCGCGCCACAAAGACATTGATACCACAATGGCCTACATCCATCAGCGCGACAAGCTGCGTGACAGCGCCGCAGATCGCATCAATCTGTAGGAGACGAGAGGGCGGCCCTTTTTATTAGTCGAACTGAATAAGCAAGTCAAACTGGTTCGCCGTGTAGATGAGCGTGTTGTTGTGGAGCATACGCATGCGGGTCGCCCACCATGAATCAAGATCGGGATGTGGGATCGTATCTAATTGCTCGGCTTCGTCATGCATAAATGCAAGAATAGATTGCAACGCGTATGCCTCATCTTGAACATACGTCTTTTTTGAAGGTGCAATTACCCAGTCACTACCCCGCATAGCAACACGAGCATTCCTTTTGTTTGCCCAGTGTACGATTTCTTGTGGTGGATAAGCTCCGTCTTCCAGTTCAGTTTTTTGGTAAACTGAGTTATGGTAGATTGATGCAATTTTATGTTCTGTACTTGCAGTCCGCGCACTGGGATAAGGAGCCAGTTTCGTTCCCATAGCAAACGTAAGCGGTGCATAGAGCAGTCCATTTTCGGGAATCAGCGCTTCGATGGTCGTGAGTGCTTCATGGAGAGGCATCAGATCGAGGACTGAGCGGGCCACGATTGCATCGTACGAGATTTCGTCTCCGGTGGTAACGTCGAGTAGCGAAGTCGGCTGTACCGTGACAGTGTGCGGGGGCGTCGCGTACGCTTCGGCGACCGACTCGGTAACAGCGCGGTTTTCAGACTGAGGCTCCAGCGCGGTGTAATGAACTGCGGTATCGTGCGTAGCCATGTCGTCCAGAATGCGCTGCATCTGATCGCCGCGTCCGGCCCCGATTTCCAGCAGGCGGAGCGGGGCCTTTGTTTCGTCTGCGCGGGCCACGAGTGCCTCGATAAACCGCTGGTAGAGCACGTCTGACTGGGCCCGTGCGCTGACAGATTGCAACGCCTTCAGGTAGCGCGGGTAGTTGAACGTGTGAGCGGTGCGGGGAAAGTTAGACATGCTGCTATGCTTCGTCAGTGAGTAGAGTTGTGTATTGAGCCGCAGCCTCTTCATCCTCCCAGATGCGCACATGCATACGATGGCAGCGGCGTTGCGTCTCCTTATCCAACGATCCGCAGATATGCTCCGCTGCAATGCGAGCAAAGTGCTCCACACTTGGATTTAAGCCCTCAAATGCAGGCAGGTCGTTTAGCGTCTGATCAGACACGTGGTCTTTCAACAATTCAAGAGCAGATTTTACGTCTGTAATATCACAGACATATCCCCACTTATTTAGCGATTCTGACTCAAGCACAACCTCAACAGTGAAATGGTGCGAGTGCCATTTATTCTCGGGTCCGCAGTTTGGAACGGTGAGGTAATGCTGTGCGATTAGATCTTCTTTTACAACAAGGGTATACATTGCAATAAGTGATTAATTACTGACTCATGACAAGGATCGTCGGGGCAGGTAACGCGCCAGTGCGCAAGGTTGCATAGACAGCCGGTGCTTCCCGGAAATCGACAAAGCGGGCATGGGGCTGAGCCGGAGAAAGGGTGGCTGTCAACGTCATCGCTGTGCGGAGCTGACGGTCTTTGCTCCAGCGCGTTTTGCGTTCGGCGGGCAGCGTAGAAACTGGTGTCGCTGCTACCGTGAGGCGTTTGCGATGGAACGCCGCGCCTAAGTCGAGTTCGACCGACTTTGTGCCGTACCATGACCCCATCACAATACGCGTTTCCTGCCCTGCCACATCGAGCGCGCGCTGGAGCATAGCGGGCTGGCCGCTGCACTCGATTGCGACATCGGGGCCATCCCGCCACGGGGAGGGCAGCCCAGCACGCGTCAATGCATCGGGTAGATAGCAGTGAGCATCGGGAAGCAGTGCGGCGATACGCTCAAGCACATGGGGCTGGTCTACCACAGCAAGATCGAGCGCCGGAATGTCGCTTAAGAGACGCGCCACGAGCTCTCCAACGGTGCCTGCACCGATGAGCACGACCCGCGATCCGGGACCGACCTGCGCATCCCATACGATATTCAGCGCGGTCTCTACGTTTGGAATGAAGGTGGCATCAGGGGTAGAAAGGACCGCTGGTAGCGCGTAGACGGCAGTTTCAGAGACGATGTGATGGGTCGCGTGCGGCAGAAATCCGAACACGCGCGTGCCCACCGGCAGGGTAGCATCGGGCCCTGTGCTGGTTACGCTGCCCACAGTGCAATAGCCGTAGGGGCGGGGATACGAAAAGTCAGCGCTGTCGGCAGTGGTATCCTGTAAACTCGGATCGACCTGCCCGTTAAGCACAAGGCGCTCGGTGCCGGCACTGATCAGCGCGCACTGCGTCTGGATGCCAACCTCATTACCTGTAGGAGCAGGCACCGGCTGGGCAGTGAGCTGGGTGGTGCCATCGCCATTGAACAGCAGAAGCAAGCGACTACGCATCGGGCCAGGTGGGATCTGCGAACAGCACAATGTCTTCGCCCGCCCACTGATACATCACATTGGCAAACTGCATCGCATGCAGGGACTGCACGCTGGGAGCGTTTGCAGTGGCACAGCCCTCCAGCGGGTTAAGTCCCGCCAGGTACATAGGGGCAAGCGTAACGACGAGCTTTTGCACCTGCTTCTGCATAATCATGTGACGGATGACACAGGCCCCGCCCTCGACCATAACCGATTTGATTCCCTGCGCATACGCATCGCGGCGGACGGCTGGAATCGACACGCCCCCCGGCCCTTCAGGTACCTGTCGCACTGTAGCGCCTACCGCTTCGAGCGCTGCAATTCGCTTTTCATTGCTCGAAGATGTGTAGATAAGTGGCGACGTATTTTTACTGCTAAATATAGAGGCATCAGGGGGGCATCGAAGCGTTGTATCCAGTACAATAGGGCGCGGATTGGTACCGTCTACATGTCGAACGGTTAGGCGTGGATCATCAGAAATAACAGTACCAATTCCTACAAGAATACCATCGTGAATGGCACGCAGCTCATGGGTAAGCTTCATGGAAGAGGCGTCGCTAATGCGCGTGGGCGAGCACGAGGCATCGGCGATGGAGCCGTCGAGGCTCTGCGCGTAGCTGAGCGTGATGAACGCTTGCGATTCGACATCGGCATAGTGTTGAGCGCGCTGAGCGAGGCTCTGAAGGTCGGCACTATGCGGATTGGCGTACCCGTCGCCGCCCGTCGGCGTGGTATCAATGCGCAGCATATGGCGCATCCGCTCGACTTTGGTTTCGAGATACGAGGAGTTGTGCCGATTTAGATGGGGTTCGATGGGCACACGCTCCGAGACGGTAACGCCATACTCGCGCAAGCTTTCGATCTTGGCTGGATTATTCGTGATGAGGCGCACCGATCGAATCCCCAGGTCCTGAATCATGAGCGCGCCCACCGTATAGTCGCGCTCGTCGGGTTCATGGCCCAGCATGAGATTGGCCTCGACCGTGTCGTAGCCCTCATCTTGGAGGTTGTAGGCTTTCAGCTTATCGTGGAGCCCAATGCCGCGGCCTTCCTGGCGCAGGTAGAGCACGACGCCCTGCCCCGCCTCGGCAATCATGCGCATAGACGTGTTAAGCTGCTCGCCGCAGTCGCAGCGGAGCGAACCCAGCACATCGCCGGTAAAGCACTCCGAGTGGATCCGTACGAGCACCTCCTCCGCATCCTCCACATCGCCATAGACCACGGCGAGGTGGTCCTCGTTATCGAGATCGTTCTCATACAGCATCAGCGAAAACGTGCCGTCCACGGTGGGGATACGGGCGGTCGTTAAGCGCGTGACCGAAGTGGTGTCCATACAGTAAAAAAATGATCGTGGAAGATGCAGCGTGAGGACCCGCTTGGGCCGGCAGCATTTGAACCAAAGCCTTACGGTAAGACTATGACTATACTACGGCATAGCAACCCGCCTGTGCCTTCGAATGTTACGTAGCGTATGCTGCAGCGGGCCAACTATGTTGTAACACACCTGCTGCTCCTGTTTTTCTCATTGCCTGCACGTTCCGTCTGTGGATTCTGATACTGGTTCGAGCTCGTCGTTCGCTCCGCTTCTCATCAACGCGTTATACACCGGACTGTCGCGCGGCCTTAATGCCGACATTCGCGCTACGCAAGCGGTGGGCGGTCTTCCGCTTTCGCTTTGCACCGCTCATATTGTAGCGAGCCACGGTGTGGTTACAGATGTACTCAACGTTCCGTCGGATACCGTACACGCACAGATCGAGCACGTGCTGTCGCCAGATACGCCTGAGCACATCACTCCCAACGCGGTTAAGGTTGGGATTGTGGGCGCTACGCCGTCGGTGCGAGCGGTAGCACAGCTTTTGGAGAACGAGGCCTTTAGCGGTCCCTCTATTTTGGATGTGACACTCAGCGGCCCCAGCGGCGAGGATATCGCGGAACCCGCCACGATCGAATCGCTCACCAATATTATGGGCCAGATGTCGCTGGTTACGGTACGTCGGCGGGATGCGGAGCTGCTCGCCAGTATGGAGATACCCACCCTCGACGATGCGCAAGTGGCTGTGCAGCGCATCGGTCAGCAGGGCGCTTCGTCGGTACTTTTGCGCTGCGGACGCCTGCCCACGCACTTTTTTGAGCGCGAGGGGGAGCCCCCCAACTTTGCACTGGATCTGCTCTGGCATGAGGGCGAGATGGCGCTGTTCGAGGCACCGTTCGTGGAAACGAATACAGACATCAGCGGGCGATCAAGCGCCTATCTGGTTGACCTGCTCCATCGGCTTCATCAGGGTACATCGCTCACCGATGCCATCCAGGCGTCAAAGCGACGTCTGGCTGATACGCTTCACAGCGTTCGGAGCGTAGCGGCTCCCCATGCTTCCGCCCGCTTCTTTGCAGCGTTCGAATCGCACAAGGAGACGCCCATGCACGAATAGCGCTGCTGTTCTGATACGAAACGATAAAAAGTTGTCGCGTATACACCCAGGTCTGTCATATGTGGTAGACGACCCGTATTGTGTGTGCGTACGGCCAACCGTTCCTTTGGCGATGTCTTAACAGTTATGACTCCTTCTTCGGATTCCGAAAAAACCACCATCTACGATGTGGCCGACAAGGCCGGCGTAGCTATTTCGACTG
Organism: Longimonas sp.; assembly: GCF_046498435.1. NCBI lineage: Bacteria > Pseudomonadati > Rhodothermota > Rhodothermia > Rhodothermales > Salisaetaceae > Longimonas > Longimonas sp. The sequence continues at coordinate 6,410 of NZ_JAWOAR010000037.1, forward strand.
TGTCGCGCGTGCTTAACAACTCGCGCGACGTGTCGGATGCCACGCGTGAGCGGGTGCTGCGTGCTATTAAAGAGCTGCAATTCCGCCCCAACCGCACAGCAAAGTCGCTGGCTCAGCGCGCTACCCGCACCATTGCCGTAGCAGTGCCTACGTTCACCACGCCGTTTCACAACGAACTACTGAAAGGCGTGCGCAGTCGTCTCGACATTGGGGAGGTGGACTTGCTGCTCTGCGACCTGGCCTGGTCCAATCCCAAAGCCACGCTGCGCAACTTCCTGGCACGGGGAGCCATGGACGCGCTGCTGCTTACGGGGCTCCGCTATGATGCCGAAATGGCTACGGAACTCCGTGCGCTGGGTGCGCCCGTCGTAATGATTGGGAGCAAGTGGGATGATATGGATTCCTACTATTGGGATGACGAGGTCGGCGTCGAACTCGCCATTCGTCATCTGATTGAGCAGGGGCATCGCCAGGTCGGGATGATTACCACCCCGCACGACACGCATGTGCGCAACGCACGCATCAAAGGCTACCGAACGGTGCTTGAAGAAAAAGGCATTTCGTTCGACAAGTCGCTCGTGGCCTGGGGGCAGACCGAAAAGCACGACGGCTTCAGCGAAGAGTCGGGCTACGAGGCCATGCAAAAGCTTCTGAATGAGCAGCCCCAGATCACCGCTGTCTTTGCAAGCAGCGATGTACAAGCTGTCGGGGCGTGGCAGGCCATCCGTCATGCCGAGAAAACAGTGCCCGAAGACTTTGCACTCGTTGGATACGACGACATAAAGATCAGCCGCTTTATCGGGCTCTCCAGCGTAGCCCAAAACATGCACGAGGTCGGCGAGCGCGCCGCCGAGACCCTGTTGCGCCGCCTCAACCGCGAAGACTTTCCCACGGTGAGCCAGCCCGTGCAGCACGAACTCCACGTTCGCAAGTCCAGTAAATACAGCCTTCCAAGCTCCTGATGGACGCTTCCCTCCTTGCCCAGCAGCTTCCGCACTGCATCACCGAAACGCACCTGTCCGAATGGGGCACGCGCTACGAAGGCAAAGTGCGCGACACATACCGCAGGGGCAACACCCTTACCCTGGTTACGACCGATCGCATTTCGGCGTTCGATCATGTGCTGCCCCAGGCCATCCCATTTAAGGGGCAGGTGCTGAATCAGTTGGCTGCATTCTTCTTCGAAGAGACGGCTCACGTTTTCCCCAACCACGTTCGCACGGTGCCTGACCCCAATGTGACGGTGGCCACGGCCTGCACGCCTATTCCAATTGAGTTCGTGGTGCGCGGCTATCTGGCCGGACACGCCGCACGCGTCTACCAAGGTGGGGCGCGCACGCTCTGCGGCCAGGCCTTGCCCGATGGACTACGTGAAGGTGAGCAGTTGCCTGAGCCCATCGTGACGCCTGCTACCAAAGCCGAAACGGGCCACGACGAAGACATCACGCCCGAGGAAGCCGTGTCGCGGGAACTGGTCGATGCAGATACGTACGCCACCCTTGAACAGGCCGCCCTCGATCTGTTTGCGCGCGGTACCGAGATTGCTGCAGCACGCAATCTCATTCTCGTAGACACGAAATACGAGTTTGGACGCGACGCCAATGGGCAGCTCCGCCTCATCGACGAGGTCCACACGCCCGATAGCTCCCGCTACTATGAAGCCGACGGCTACGAAGAACGCCTGGAAAGCGGAACGCCCCAAGAGCAGCTCTCGAAGGAGTTCGTGCGCGAGTGGCTTATGGACCAGGGCTTCCAGGGACGTGAGGACGACACCATGCCCGACCTGCCCGGCGCGTTTCGCATCGAAATCGCTCAGCGCTATATCGACTTGTACGAGCGACTGACAGGGCAGTCGTTTGAAGCCGAGGTAACCCCCGATCCAGAAGCGCGCATGCAATCCAATCTACAGGCAGCGCGTGCGTAACAAAGTAACCAAACAGGCGGTCTATCTTGCCCCAACGCCGACGGCCCCGCTGCCATCTGCAAGCAGCGGGGCCATTTTTGGTGGATGCGAAAGCAATACGTGGTACCCACACACCGATTCAACCAACCAACTCATCGACCGTAGCTTGAATGGCCTCAAAATCCGGTTGCTTTCCAGCATTTTCAAGAACCTCCGCATACCGGATCGTTCCCTCTGCATCTACCACAAATGCAGATCGTTTCGCGATACGGTCCAGTTCCATGGGCGTAAAGTCGTAATCATACTTCGCCCCGTAAGCGGCAGCCACTTCGGCATCGTGATCGCTAAGCAGATCGAACGTCAGGTTGTTGACCTTGCGATATTCATCGAGCACAAATGGTGAGTCGGTGGAGATACCAACGACGGTTACGCCCTGCTCCACGCCAAACGAAGCGAGGTCGTTATTTACCGTGTTCATTTCGTTGGTACACACGCTCGTAAATGCTCCGGGAAAGAACAAGAGCACCACCGGGTAGCCGCGATGCTCCGACAGCGTAAACGGATCGATGTCTTGGGTGAAAAGCGTAAAATCGGGGGCGGGATCGCCTTCTGAAAAAGTCGGCATATCGTATTAAGAAGCAAAATGTTATGTAAAGCGAATTACGCGTACCGGATCGATACGCGAGGCCACCCGCGCCGGCAGATAGGCTGCCAGCACGCACAAGAGAATAGCCACACTGGTAACGATCACCACATCGGTTGCCTGTAGCGCCATAGGGGCGGTGTCCATGTAATAGGCTTCAGCAGGAAGCGGAATGACGCCATAGGTCTGTTGAATCCACCCTGCGCCAACAGCTACGACACTGCCTAAGAGGCTGCCTGTGCATCCAATAAACGCACCAAGCACCAGAAACACGCGCTGTATACCGCGTGCTGAGAGCCCCATGCTCATGAGCACTCCAATTTCGCGGGTCTTCTCCAGCATCATCATAAGGAGCGTGCCCACAATGTTAAAGGCCGCTACGATGACAATGGTGCTAATGACCAGCGGAATAATGTTTTGTTGCAGATTGATCCACGCAAACAGCCCCGCATACTGCTGATACACCGTGCGCACCGCTGCCGGAAAAGATAGGTCTTCGCGGAGCGTCTCGGCGGTTGGCTCGATGGTGTCAATGTCGTGCAGGGTAAGTTCAAAGCGCGACACCTGATTATCCGACAGTTCCAGCAGACGCCTTGCCTCGTCGAGTCCCATAAACAGGAACGTGTCGTCAATGAAGTCGAGCGAGGTAGCGTACGTATCAAACACCTCGAACTGTCGTACACGGGGCTGGAGGGCCGTTGCCTCACCGCCCTCGCGATCGAGCGCAAACAGCGTGAGACGGTCGTTCCGCTCCAGTCCGAATCGTGAGGCGATAGACGTGCTCAGCAACACCCCGCCTGGCATGGCGGCATCCGAAGATACACTGTCGGGATGCGTGGTAGAGCGGCGCACCGCAGCGGGGAGTGCATCGGTGCCCACCACGACGAGTCCCTCAATGGCTTGCGGTCCCGCCCGTGCAATAGCGACTTCTTCCACGACAGCGCGCACATCGCGCACGGTCTCGTACTCCTGCAACTGCGCACGCAGCGAATCGGCATCCTCCAGCGGCTCGTCCATGTAGCTCACCACCTGCAGATGAGCGCCCACCTCCATGAGCTTACCCTCTATTTCCTGGCTGAATCCTCGGACGATCCCCAGCGCCAGAATGAGCGCTGCCACGCCCACCGTTACGCCTCCAACTGCCACGTACGTAATGAACCGCACAAAGCTACGCCCTTCGCGCTGCCCTTCGGCACGGGCAAAGTAGCGGAGGGCCAGAAACCATTCGAGTCGCATGCAGAGCAAGAGCGCAAGTAAAATTGGTTAAGGCATCCATCCGTACCCGCTCTGGCTTGCGCTGTTCACCGCATCTGCCGAACTTGCAGCTAAACCACAGGTTTTGCATCGTGCATGCTGGCTTGCCCCGCTGTAGCAATTTGCGAGCAGCACGCTGAGGGCAGGCACGTGCAGCCGACGCATCCCACACTCTCATATTGCCCCACAGCTTCACGCTGGTTTTGGGAGCGCTTTCAGTGGGATGCATCAGCGGTCCTGTGTTTCATTACTTGTTCTCCACGAATCTGATTTAACGTCGCCTCATGCAGAATGCGCTTAGCACTCCGCCCGACCCTACGAACGAACCTGTTCTCAGCTACGCCCCGGGCTCGCCCGAGCGAAGCGCCATCCGCGCCGAGTTGGAGCGCCTGCGGGGCATGACCGTCGAGATACCCGCGTACATTGGCGGCGAGGCCGTCTACCCCGGCAGCCCCACCTCGGTACGCGTGCCGCACGACCACCAGCACGAACTGGGCACCGTCCACCAGTCCGGTGCCAGCGAGGTCGAGCAGGCGATTGAGGCTGCACGCGAAGCCAAAGCCGAATGGGCCGCGATGGACTGGAGCGACCGTGCAGCGATTTTTCTGCGTGCTGCTGATCTAATTGCGGGCCCATGGCGCCATACGCTCAACGCGGCCACCATGCTGGGCCAGGGCAAAAACGTACACCAGGCCGAAATCGACGCGGCCTGTGAGTTGATCGATTTCCTGCGCTTCAACGTGCACTATGCCGACCAGATCTACCGGGAGCAGCCCGACAACAGCCCCGGCGTATGGAATCAGGTGCAGTATCGTCCGCTCGAAGGCTTTGTACTTGCTATCACGCCGTTCAACTTCACCGCGATTCAGGGCAACCTGCCCACGGCCCCGGCGCTGATGGGCAACACGGTGCTCTGGAAACCCGCCTCGCGCTCGGTGTACTCGGCGTACTTCCTCTATCAGATTCTGGAGGAAGCGGGAATGCCCGCCGGAGTTATCAACATGCTACCCGCCGACGACGGGGCCGACGTCGGCACGCCCGCCATGGCCTCGCCCGCGTTTGCCGGACTCCACTTCACCGGATCAAAGGCCACCTTTGACCATCTGTGGAAAACCATCGGCGAGAAGCTGGACACGTACCGCACGTATCCGACCATTGTGGGCGAAACGGGCGGCAAGGACTTCATTGTGGCGCATCCGTCTGCGCATCCCACCCAGACGGCCACAGCCATTGTGCGGGGCAGCTTCGAGTATCAGGGGCAGAAGTGCTCCGCCTCTTCGCGCATCTACCTTCCCGAATCCCTCTGGCCAACGATCAAAGACGAACTGGCCGAGCAGATTGGAAGCCTGCAGGTGGGGCCGCCCGAGGACCTGACCAATTACGTGAACGCGGTCATCGATCAGCGGGCCTTTGACGAGATTACCGGCTACATCGATCGGGCCAAAGCATCTGACGATGCCGAGATTCTCTTTGGCGGGACTTACGATGACAGCACCGGCTACTTCATCGACCCGACGGTCATTCTGGCGACCGACCCGCACTACGAGTCGATGGAGGAAGAGATCTTCGGCCCCGTCACTACGATCTACGTGTACGACGATGCCGACTACGAGGCCACACTCGATCTGATTGACAGCACCTCGCCCTATGCGCTGACGGGAGCGGTGTTTGCAAAAGACCGGGCTGCCATTCGCACCACGATGGACCGCCTGGAGCAGTCGGCGGGCAACTTCTACATTAATGACAAGCCCACCGGCGCCGTAGTCGGGCAGCAGCCGTTTGGCGGAGCACGCAAGTCCGGCACGAACGACAAAGCGGGCTCGGCGCTGAACCTGCACCGTTGGATCTCGCCGCGCTCTATTAAGGAAACGTTTACCCCGCCCACGCACTACGGCTACGCGTTCCACCAGCCGGATGAGGACGCCTAACCAAGGAGCGTCACTATTTGGACATTACAAAGGGATGCGCGGGGCCGGGTAGCCGTTGCGCATCCCTTTTTCTGATGCATCGGGTGGTTCTGGACGTGGTTTATGCTATCACTGCACAATATTTCTCCCGTTGGTACCGCCACGATACAACTCGTAGAGCCGTTCGACGCCTGCTGGGTCTCCAATAACAGTTATCTGATCGCCCTCTTGAAGCGTGGAGTCGCCATTGGGGATCGTGACCTGGTCGTTGCGGCGAACAAGTGCCACCAGCACGCCTGCAGGCAGGTTCAGGTCACGGATGCGCTGGTCAATGAAGTCCTCCGTTTTCGTACCCGAAAGCAGAGAGAACGTGATGTAGCGTTCATGATGCAGCAGGCTTTCCTTCATCGCCTTCTCGTCGGCAGCGGCCCGCCACTCGGTGGTAAACCCGCTTTCGTCGACGCGGTTGGCAAGGGTAGCCAGGGTGCGCAGATGATCGCTCTGATCGTTGCTTGGGCTCACGAGGAAGAAGAACGCGTACACCGGCTCGGAGGTATCGAGCGGACTGCCGGGCTGCTCAACATCAATGCAGACGCCCGACTGGCAGTGCACCATAACCATCTCTTGCTGGTCGATGCCATCAAGCTGGCAGTACGGTAGGGCAGCCCCGTGGCTCACCGACACGGCACTGTGCAACGTGCCATCGAGGAAGCCGTGTTTGAGCGTTTCTACCGAGAGATCCAGCTTTTGGGCCATCTGCTCGGCGACCTGGCCCACAATTTCCTCATAGATAGTCGGCTCGGTAAGGCGAATCACCTCTGCGCGTGCAACGAGCTGCCCAAAGGCGGTGTCATCGCTGACGCGCTTCTCTTCGAGGATGTCTTGCAACTCATGGTCAAGTCCGTCATAGCGCTGCTTACCCAGGCGTTCAAACCAGTGAAAGATCGCGCCCTCGCGGGGTACGTTTTCGACATAAGACATGTACCACACAATGCCCACGAGCACCACGATAATCGTAAATACGATCGCCATCGTACCCATTTCAGGAATGAGCAGTCCCGGTATGATAATCCCAGCAATCTGCATCCAGGGATAGAGTGGAGAGCGGTATCCGGGAGCATACGATGGGATCTCGCTCTCCCGCATCACGATAACGGCCAGGTTCAAAAAGGCAAAGATAAGCAACTGAAAGGCGCTTGCCAGCTTGGCCACGCCCTCTTCCGAGAGCGCAAAGATAATCAGGAGCATCAGCCCCACCGTAATGATGATGGAGCGGGTCGGCGTGTTGAAGCGCCCAAGCTGCGCGAGACCGTCCGGCAACAAGCGATCCCGCGCCATAGCCAGCGGGTAGCGCGAGGCCGACATAATGCCTGCGTTTCCGGTGGATGCAAAGGCAGCGATCGCGGCGACCACAATCAGGATCGGGCCCAGTGCGTACGGCAGCCAGTTGAAGAAGACCTCGCCGGAGGTGTAGACGGGTGTCAGATCTGAGTTCAGTTCCTCGCCGGGGAGCACAGCCACCATGATGGCAACCCCAACCACGTAGATGGCTGTGGCTGTGGCAAGGGACAGGATCATCCCCAGCGGAATGTTACGGTCGGGGTTTTTGACCTCCTCGGCCACGCTTGCCACCTTCGTGAGGCCCGCGTACGAGACGAAGACAATCCCGATGGTTGCCAGGAACCCGCCCCCTCCTTCTGTGAAGAACGGCGTGAAGGCATCTGCACTTCCGGGTCCAGAGAAGCCCTCCCACACCGAAAAGACGCCCTGGGCCACGTAGAACGTGAGCACGCCTACGAGCACCGTGACGAGCGCCCGCTGGAGCCAGCTGCTTTCCTTGGCTCCCACCACGTTAAGCACACCAAACGCCACCGCAAGGGCCGCCGCCAGCGGCTTGATAGGCACATCGGCATAGATCGCCAGATACGCCCCCATCCCAATAAGTGCAAACGCACTCTTGAACACCAGGGCCAGCCAGGTGCCCAGTCCGCCCACGGTGCCTGCCAGCGGGCCCAGGCTGCGATCCAGAAAGTAGTACGTACCGCCCGCCTTCGGCATCGCCGTAGAAAGCTCGGCCATGCTGTACATCGACGGCAGAATGAGCAATCCGGCAACCAGGTACGCCAGAATCACAGACGGCCCCGTTTCAGCAGCGGCAATTCCGGGGAGCAGGAAAAACCCGGAGCTAAACATGGCGCCGGTGCTGATGGCGTACACGTCGTACAGGGTGAGACTTTTCTCAAGCGTAGACTCTGAAGCCATAAACACAGTGGCAACGAAAAGAGAGCAGCGATCCGAGCGCCTCATTCATATACATCCATATAGATGACGCACCCGGTATTGGCGAGGGGCTCAACCACATCGCTTGCCGTGGCGTTCCTCTACGCACGGGCTTCGCAGTATGCGTTTCGTATGGGAAGCTTATCAGTAGGGACACACACGGGCCTGCTCGGGGGCATCGTCGGGCTGCACGGCCGTCTTGAGTCGGCTGTAGGCAGGCCAGTCGTTGGGATCCAGATGGAGGGTGCGGTCGCCCACATACAGATGCAGCCCCGCCCGCTGGCGCTTGGCCCGCAGCAGCGGCTCCCACGTAACCGGAGCATTCCGCGCCACATCAAAAGCGGTGCGCAGCGCAATACGATGCCCGCTCAGGCGGATTTCCACCACGCGGTTGCGCAGCTGGAAGTGCGTCCACCCGCTGGCCAGGAGGAGCGCTCCGGCAGCGGCAATAAACGCCTCTGGAAAGATCGGCGCGCCTTGCAGGGCCTGCACCAGCGCCCCCACCATCACCGGCAGCATCAGCCATCCCACCGGACGCCCCACCGCGCGGCTGTACAGCAATGCCACGGAGGTATCGCCCGGGTGGTCAGTGTGCCGAAAAACAGCAGGAGCAGCCATAACAGAAGCAGCGGTCAATGCATCAGGGTCAGGCATCGGGTTCAACCGAGGGGTCGTACGGAGCCATGAGCGCCGCCAGTTCGCGGTGCATCTCGGTGTTGCCTGTGCGGTCGGCCCACACGAGCAGGTTGCGTGCCATGCGCAGCAGAATAGACTTCGAGGGAGCTGCGGCAAAATGCTGGGCATGCGGCTGTACGCTGGCCTTCAGCAGAAACCGTACACAGTCGCCTCGCGAGAGCGGCTGTCCGCCATTGAACGGGTCCATGAACACCTCGCTGTGCTCGTCCTGGTACTTCACCACAAAGTGATGCGGCAGGTTGACGCCATAGACGGGCAGGTTCAGGCGGTGGCCCAGCAGCAGGTAGACCACCGAAAGGCTAATGGGAATGCCCGTGCGGCGCTTCAGCACCCGCGTCAGGAAGCTGTTGTCGGGGTCCTCGTAATCATCGTGGTTGCCCGCAAAGTGCAGCTCGTTCGCCATGTAGTCGGCCAGATGCAGCGCGGCGTCGCGTCCCGTAAGGTTCGGGTGCGCCTCTCGAAACGAAGCCGCCATCGCATCCAGCTGCGCCTGGGCGTCTTGCAAGTCGGCATCGGGATAGCGGTACCACGACAGCAAGAGGGCCCCGCGCTCCAGGCTGGGTGTGCTGCTGCGGAGCACGGCGTGCCAGGCACGCTCGACCATCTCGAAATGCAGGGGCTGCAGCTGCTCCGACAGCGCCTCTTGCCGCTCCGGATCAAGGGTCTGGATGTGCTGGCGCAGTGCCGCAAGCTCGTCGGGGCCGTACGTGGATAGCTCCTTGCGCACGGCGGTTTGCACCGTGGAATCGGGGTCGTCGAGCAGTGTAACGAGCGCCTGTACCGAAGCAGACATAGCACACCGGGGCCGCGCAGGCCGTTGGACAAAAGCTAACGTGTGTGTTGCACGACCTACGTCCGGTTTGGATTCGCACGAGACCCATCCATTCCCCGCGCGTGACAGGTGGAAGGCCGGGCATCGCTCCTGTACGCGGGCCCCACCAGTGTTCACAACCGCCCCCAAGCTACGGGGCTGGAAGGGGTGATGAGACCGATACGGACTGCTGGTTTCCCCCAACCAAACCCACGTAGGACCGCCCCGCTGCCGCACGTCTACCGTGTCATGGTGAGCGCAGTCGACACTACAGCTCTATCAACCCTGAATGATTGGATTCATATGCGTATTTTCCCCTCCATCCTACCCTTCCTCCCCGAGGAGGAAGGAACTATGTTGGAGGCCACTTCTCCCTCAGAGGAGGGGGATTTAGGGGGAGGGATTCCATGTGCTCAAACCACTCAAACAATCACGCGTGACGCCGCACTACTGCTGTGTCACAGGTCATTCTGTGGGTTGAACCAAGATGGATACGCGTGCTGTGCCGTCCCGAAAAGTTCCTGCTAAACACCAAGGAGATGGTTCGACTGCGCTCACCATGACAGGCTTCGTGAGGGGGATTGCTGGGTAACCATCAACATGAGGGTTGACAGAGCACTACATAGAAGAACATGTTCGTCACAGTAAGGGAACTGGTGGAAGAGAACTTTTGAACAATCAAAAGCACTCATTCTGTTAAAGAACTGAAAATAGCTGACGTTAGCCTCCATTTTAAAGGGAGCAGACGCTTCTTGACTTGAAAAGGTGCGTATTGCCCATTAACGTAGTCATCGCATGAGCGCAACACTACCATAACGTGAAGTATCCCAACATCGTAGACCAGCTGTCTTGGAAGAGATGTGTAGGAGCTGGATTAGTGACGAAGCAATTGGGACACAACGACGGATGAAACGCGCCCGGACACTTCGTTGCATTGTTAGTGGACCTGTCAAATCGTCCACTCTCCTCATCTGCTTCGGCATACTATGCTGCACCTTAAAAGCAGCAGTGCTAAAGCGCATCAAGTTCCACAGTGGTCTGAACGTGGAAGAATAGCCCCCCTCAATCCAAAGGGGAATTCCTCCTACCAACCCCTACAGTTAGAAGGGTAAGCCTGAAGAGGGCATTGAACAGCCGGTCTTATGCATGTGTGCTGTTGCTTTTTTGATGGGCTATGCTCATGAGTTGTAGGCAACCCCCACTACTGCTCACCTTTTTTTTGGTTAGACAGAAAACTGAGTCATGAACACATTAGCTACACGGCTCCTGTGCGGGCTTGCGGTGCTATTGTTAGCGCCCGGGCTTGCATTTGCACAGGAGGGAACGATCACCGGTACGGTGACAGATGGAGAGACCGGGGAGGCACTGCCCGGCGCGAACATCGAAATCGCCGAACTTGGAATGGGCATCGCGTCTGAAGCCGATGGAACATACACGCTTGAAGACGTTCCGGCTGGCGAGTATGAGGTTCGAATCAGCTTCATCGGATACCAGACGGAGCAGATTTCTGTCGAGGTTGAAGCAGACGCCGTTGCTGAACTGGACGTTGAACTGCTTTCTGATGCCGCCGAGCTTGACGAGGTCGTCGTGACAGGACTCGGTGTGGAACAGACCCGAGGAGAATCAAACGTGTCGGTTTCGAGCATCGATGCTGGCGAGCTTAGCGAAACATCGGAGTTTGAGAACGTGACCGATGTCTTGCAAGGGCGAACCTCGGGAGTCACGATATCCCGTTCGTCTGGTAACGTGGGGGCCGGGCTGCGCTTTGACGTGCGCGGCGGGGTCAGCCTGAATAGTGATGGCCAGCCACTCATCTTCGTTGATGGAACGCGCATCGCCCAGGATCCGGCAACCGGATTTGATGTTGGCGGGCAGCCAACAGGATCTCCGTTGGCCGATCTCGATCCGAGTAACATCGAGTCGATCAACGTGCTGAAAGGGCCCGCTGCTACGTCTCTGTACGGCACCGATGGCACCGACGGTGTCGTGCTGATCGAGACGAAGAGCGGAGAGCAAGGTCAGGATCTCCAGGTAAACTATCAGGGAACCCTGGGATCGGCGGTGAAACAGGAAGACTACAACGACGAGATCTACCCGACCGCAGATCGCCTCAATGATATTCATCGTAGAGGCGCCATTCAGGGACACCGAGTGGACGTCTCGGGGTCCTTTGAGGACGTCAATTATCAACTCGGCTATTCGCACCGAAACACGGAAAGTATCTTTCCGACGGGAGAGGGCGAGCGAAACAACGTGAATGCCAATATTGAGGCGCGACCCACCGATGCGTTCACGATAAATAGTCGCTCTACGCTGGCATTCAATTACTACAGCCGCCCGCAGTCGGATAACAACATTTTTGGAGTGCTTGGAGCGCTTGCCCTGGATGCTCCGTTTGGGGCCTTCACAGAGCGGGATAGCTCGGCGTTCTTTGCGATCGACGACCAGCAGCGCGTCCGAAAGTTTCAGCAATCAGTGGAAATGTCCTATAACCCTGAAGCTCTCTCAGGGCTTACCCTTCGCGCACAAGGAGGGGCTGACATTACAGCCCGGCGCAATGATCAGACGTGGCCCAATCAGTACCAGGACATTTATATATCCAGCGGCGGAGAGCGCAATGCCCTCGACTCAGATCGGCGTCGCTTTAATGTCGACCTGACGGCCACATACGACTACGATCTTACGTCTAATGTGAATGCAACAACGACGGCTGGTAGCCAGCTCTTTACGGAGTCAGACCGCTTTGTAAACGCAACGTCCTCAGAGATTGGGACGGACCTGATCCGAGACATCGGAGCGGGTACACAGCTCGATGTCATTGGCGAAGGCCTTTCGAACGAACGTAGCGCCGGGATCATCGGGCGTCAACAGTTCGAGTTCCTGGATCGCTACTCTCTTGAGTTTTCAGTCCGACGCGACTGGTCCACCCGCCTCATTGCCGGAGAGACAGGCTCGTTTAAGGAGTGGTATCCAGCTGCTCGGGCATCGGCCCAATTAGGCGATTTCCTTCCCGATGTAGTGAGCCGCCTCAATGTGCGCGCCTCTTGGGGACAATCCGGTTCGCTGCCCAACCTGGTTGATGGCGAACTCGTTCGCCTCAACGGGCAGTCCAGCGGATTTGGTACTGGAGCCACGATTGGAAACGTTGGAAACCCAGACCTGGAGCTGGAGCAAGTGAATGAGATCGAGGGTGGATTTGACCTCGGGATCAATGAGCGCTACTCTCTGTCGGTTACCTACTATCGGCAAAATACGGAAGACTCGATCGTGAACTTCCAGGTCGCTCCATCGACCGGGTTCGGCAATCAAACTGTGCCCCGCAACGTGGGTGAGATTTTTGCGCAGGGCGTCGAGATGGACTTCGGCGTGACGGTGCTTCAAACCGAACAACACTCGCTTGATCTCAACGCAAATTACAGCTTCCGAGATCGAGAAGTGCGCGAGCTTGGTGGCGAAACCATCTTCGGCGGATTCCAGCGCAACGTGATCCGAGAAGGCCTCGCACCATTTAGCTTCTACGGTCCGAAAGTGAACGGAGCACTGTTTGCGGAAGATGGCACCTATCTCGAACCCGACGTTGGCGACGATAATGTTGAACTCGGGAATCCGGTACCTGATCACTTCGGTGGATTCGGGCTCTCTGCAACCCTGTTTGAGGATCTGCGGATTAATGCCCAGGCCGAGTATCAGTTGGGGCATCAGACGTACGGTAGCACAGCGCGCTTCCTGACGCTGATTGGTGCCAATGAAAAACGGAATCAGCTCACAGAAGAGCTGGCCGGGCTTGAGCCAGGCACAGAGGAATACCGTTCGGTGGCCAATAATCTGGCACGGACTAATCCCTCCGCAGGAGCTGGGGAAATTGACAACTTCCTGCAAGACGCCGACTTCCTCAAGCTGCGCTCTGTTGGCGTACGATACGACGCGTCTGACCTGATCAGTTCGGTAACTGGAACAGACCAGGTGCGGAGCTTCACGCTCGGGTTTTCGGCGTCGAATCTCTTCACAATCACCAGCTACGACCTTGGTCCTGATCCAGAAGTCAACTTTGACGGATCGCGAGGTGTGACGCGTGGGCAGGACTTCCTCACCCTTCAGAACCCGAGGGAGTACACGTTCACCCTTCAGGTTGGCATCTAAGTACAACCTCATGGGGAGTGGGGGATACAGACCCACTCCCCTGTTTCCTGACCCAGCATGTACCTCGACGCTTCTAACGCACAGTTAAAACTGAATTATGAGTAGCTACCGAACTACACTTAAACGCCTTTCGGCACTCAGTGTCGTTTTGGCTCTCGCCGTAACGCTGTCAGCCTGCGACTCGTTCGTCTCAAACGTCGATCAGCCCGTTGATGAGGCCGGGAGTGAGCAGTTTAGTGACCCGGCTGAGGCTGAATTTCTCATTACAGGCATCGAAGCCCAGTGGGCTGATACCCACTCCGGTGTGACAGACCTGGCTGACGGACTCTCCGACGAGCTTCGTTTTGGGATCAATGGGGATGCAACCTTCCCGACGTTCTCACAGCTTGACGCGGGCATCATCGCAGACGATAACAACAGTATCACGGGGGCGCTAAACGATCTCCAGGAATACCGGTACCTCGCCGATGATCTCCTTCGTCGTGTTGAGGAAGATGAACGGTTCGATCTTTCGGATCCCTCCGCTTCCGCTTCAGAAGAGGAGGTCCGTCTTGCCGCCAACGTTCACGGGGCAAACGCTCGCTACTATCTCGCCACGTACTTTGGACACCCCGACGATCCGCGCCGGGGCGGAGCCACGATCGATACATCCGCGTTCATTCCATCGCCTGAGCTCTACCAGGAAGCCGAAGACAAGTACGCCGAGGCGCTAACAGAGGCGGAGGCTCTGGAAGATGGCTTGCTACAGCGCCAGATCCAGTCGGTCCGAGCCCGAGCGGCGCTTTACGCTGGAACGCATGACTTCCAAGACTCTGGAGGCTTCCAGGGAGAAGAGGCGCTTCAAGCAGCCGCGGAGTATGCTCGTGAGGGACTTCAGCAAGGCGAGTCCTGGGATGTGGCCTACGATCTGAATACAGTGAATGATTACCACAACCAAGCTGGCGCCGGACGCCTGCAGTTGGCTGTGCAAGACGGAAACTTCAACCAGCTTGCCACATCGGGCGAGAACCCGTCAGAAAGCTACCGTGTGGCCGATGAAGACACCGGCGAACTGGTTGCCCGGAGCCACATTGAGACGGTCGCCAACAACCCAGACGAACTAAACCGGATTCCGCTTACGGTTATCAACAGTGGCGGTACGACTCTTGGCGGGTTTGGGGCGCTCCCAGAAAACCTGCAAGGATTGGCCCTCGGAGATGATCTCTTCCCCACAATCTTTGATATCTGGGAGCCCAATGGTGCACCAGAATCAATTGGCGACAGTGATACTGAAACCATTATCGAATGGGGGCAGGGCAAATGGGAGGAGCGCACTGATATGCCGTTCGTTAGCTGGCAAGAGCTGTTCCTGATCCGCGCCGAACTCGAACTGCGTGGCTATGATGCAGGTGGCGAGTCTGCTCTCGAACTGGTGAATGCTGTTCGAGCCAGCTTCGGCCTCAGTGACCTCAGCGATATCGACATGGAGCGGCTCGCTGTTGAGCGGGACCGCACGCTGTTCGCGACAGGACATCGTCTCCCCGACCAGCGCCGGATGGACGTGGTCGAGTGGCACCTGGAGGATGAGGTCGGTGGTGAGCAGACCGCACAATGGCTGCAACTCACACGGTCCGAGACCGAGCCCAATCCGAACCTCTAACCACAGACTGGCTCATTTACGCGCTGAACACCACCGCAGGGTTGCCTCCGTTTGACGGGGGCAACCCTGTTTTTTGTGCTTGCTTGATAGATGCCCGATTATACCAGATCCGGTTGCAGTATGAGCAACACCCGATGTACGTTGGCAGTCGCCCTTCAGACTCGTGTGGAGATGAATGAATGCTTTTCATCCGCTCGTTCGCGCTTCCATCCTTGCATCCCTCCACCCCTCCACCCCT
>NZ_JAWOAR010000074.1:0-5627 GCF_046498435.1 Longimonas sp.
CTTCAGATAACTGTTCCAGTCAGATTTAATTCCTGTGCTCTCATACCACCTGTGGCGGATCTCGCTTTCACCGGGGAACCTGGCCCAGATCACCGTTCCGAAATGATCCCCCAGGTAACGGTTCCAGCCACCTCCCAGGATGGCACTGAATCCATCTTCCCGGTATTGAAGCCCCCCCACAAAACCATAAAAATCATTGTCCAGCCACTTCCTGCGGATCAGGTCCGTTTCCCTGACCGTATCCTCCCCGATAACCACATTATCAAGGAGGTAATCAGCAAGGGATTGATCCTCCCTGTACTCCTCGTAATACCCTGCTCCCCCGGTATAATGAAGGGCCGTATTCAGATACAGTCTTTCGTTCAGCATCCTGGAGAAATGCAGGTGGTAATGGGTCTGCCTGTAGTGGTCGATCTGGTTATCGTAATAGGCCGGATTCCCATCCTCATCGGTGTAGGCACCCAGCCCGTTGTAAGTCCGGTTCGTCTCCAGAAGATCGGAAGGAACGCCGTTCCACGCCTGGTAGAGTTCTTCCAGACCGGAAAAAGTGATGAACTTGACCAGGGTCCTGGAATCATAATAGCCCGCTGAAGCATAATAGGAACGAAGATCGGTCCACGACCGGTCAATGTAACCGTCAGAATAAAGATCGGAAAGCCGGATGTCCACCGCAAAGTGATCCCCGATCAATCCTGTCCCTGCTGAAACGGCATTTCTGACCGTATGGAATGAACCCAGGGTACCTTCGTAAATTGCATAGGGTTCCTTCATCAGTTCCCGGGTCTGGAAATTGATGCTGGCGCCAAAGGCAGCCGCCCCGTTTGTGGAGGTCCCCACCCCGCGCTGGATCTGGATGTTGTCCACCGAAGTGGCAATGTCGGGCAGATCCACCCAGAAGACCGAATGGGATTCAGCATCGTTCAGGGGGATCCCGTTGATGGTCACATTGATCCGGTTTCACATTCAGCACATTGAGGCGCAGTGCCACCGCGCTGACGCCTCGCCCTCGCAGCTCCGTCGTCTCATTATGAGCACGCCCTACACGAGCGCGTCCCACCCGGCTCGCTCATAGCCTGTTGCTCGCTCCTCTCGCAGGTCCGCTCTGCCATGCATGTGCTGGTTCTTCCGTCGTGGTTTCCTACAGCTTTAGCTCCGGCGAAAGGGAGCTATTTCTACCGGCACTTGCATGCGCTCCAGCACGCGGGGCATCGCGTGGGGGTCGTCTATCCCGAACACCACAGCCTGCGCCAGCTCTCGGGACGGGCGCTGCGGGCCCACTTCTTCCAGACGCGGTGGCATCTTGAATACGACCTACCCGTGTTGCGCCGGCATGGTTGGAACGTGCTCTCGCAAGCACCCGGCAGCTACACTGCACTCATCCGGTCTGCCGTGCGTCTGGGCGAACGCTACGCTGCCACGTATGGACGCCCCGATGTCATTCATGCGCTTAGTGCACAATGGGCCGGCGGGGCCGCCGCCCAGCTGGCCCGCCGCTGGAACCGCCCCATGGCACTCACGGAACATTTTAGCGGATTCGTGAAGGATACGCTTGTCTCCGAGCAACGCCGCTGGGCTCACGCGGCATTCGAGCAGGCCGATGCCGTAGCCGCTGTCAGCCCGGCCCTGCGCACCGCGCTGCACACCCAAAGCTGGTGCCCTGCCGCTCGGATATGCCTCCTGCCGAATCCCGTCGACTTCTCATTTTTTACGCCGCCGGAGACACGCCCTGAGCCGCCCCCCGTCGTGTGGGCGAGTGTAGGACGCCTCGTCCCCGCCAAAGGAACCGATCGGCTACTGCAAGCGCTGGCCGGGGTGGTGGATGCAGGAGCCAAGGTGCACCTGCATGTGGTGGGCAACGGCCCCGAGCGTGCGGCCCTTTGCACACTGGCCAAACGACTCGGCGTGCAAGACCAGGTTACCTTTCATGGCCACCTCTCGCGTCCGGACGTGCGCAACGTGCTACAACAGGCCCATGGCTACGTGCTGGCCAGCCACTACGAAACGTTTGGGATTCCTGTGGTTGAAGCCCTGGCCTGTGGATGCGCCGTACTCGCAACCCGCTGCGGCGGCCCCGAGTACATACTTTCTGATGTGCAGGGCCAAATGGTGCCTCCACACTCAACGGCAGCACTGCGGCACGCATTGCTTCGCATGACCCGTGCGCTTCAGCAGGGCCAGCCCCTTGGCCCCACTCGGGTCGACCGAAAGCGGTTGCACAACCGGTTCAGTTACGATACCTTTGTAACGTGTACCGTCGATCTGTATCAAAATGCTAAGCGGCACTGGGCCTCATTATGACACTGCGCCCGGTCAGAAGTTGATAGCCTGCTGCTGTACGGACTCTCCTCGCGTCATCCTTCGTGTCTCATGCCTGTGTCTTTGCTTCGCCTCCGTCCGTTGTTTGTTGGATTGTGGCTGGTTGGTGTTCTGTGCTCAGCGGATGTCTACGCCCAAAACGGGCTCGACTACGATGCCTCCTGGTACGTTGACGACGCGCCATACGTAAAAATCGATGTGGTCGAAGATGGAGTGTACCGCATATCCGGAAGCGACATTGCCGATGCGCTCCCCAGTGGCACCTCACTGTCCAGCATCGACCCGGCCACGCTTCAACTCTTCGAGCGCGGGCAGGAAGTCCCCATCGACGTGTCCGCAACCGGTTCGCTCACGGACAGCGATGCAATTGTGTTCGTAGGCACGCGCAACCGCGGCACCGACGAAACCTGGGCATACAACGAAGAGACAGCGTGGCAGAGCAGCACCCATCGTAGCCTCTACACCGACACGACCACGTACTGGCTCACGTGGAATCAAACCGACAGCGGCCTCCGCTATACCGAGTCGGATGCCGAAGCGGTATCGCCTACCACTACCCTGCGCGACACCGCCTGGGCCGAACGCGACACCCGCTACTACTTTGGCCGTCCCAATGAGAACGGCAGCCCGCTCTACACCGAATCGGAAGGCTACTACTGGCACCGCTTTTCGCATAACAACACCGGAACACGCACGTTCACACATACGCTTTCGGTTGATCGCCGCGATGAGGACGCCAATACGCCCCTTGACCTGCGCCTGCGCTTCGATACCGAAACGAATTCGTGCCACCGCGTCGAGGTGGAGGCCCGCCTTTCCGATGGCGGCAGTGCTTCCTTCGAGTCGCTGGGTACGGAATCATGGCAAGGGCTGTCGCGCCGCACGTTCGAAGCCGATGTGGATCCTGATCGCATCCCCAACGATGGCTTAGACCTGCGCATCACCTCGTACAACGACGGATTCGACAGCGGATGCCCGCCCCCAGCCAGCACGCCCAACTATGTGCTGCTCGACTGGATTTCTGCCGACTACACCCGCACGCTGCGCGCCCGCTCGGAAGACTGGCAGCGCCTGGTGCTTCCCAATTCTGGGTCGTACACGCTCCCCCTAACCGATCACACCGGCACACCGGTTGTGTACAGCCCCAACACCGGTCAAAAGGCAACAGCCAATGCCGATGACGAGGTGTCGGTCAACAACGCGGAGGCAGAGGCCGCCTACTGGGCCGTGGGCGAATCCGGCTATAAAACGCCCACGCAGCTCCGCCCGCACACTGGCACCGACTGGACCGACCCGAACGCGCATGCTGCCGATTACGTGCTGGTTGTACCGCCTGCGCTCGAAGAGAGTGGCGAGGCCATGGCCGAATACCGGAGCGTGCAGGGCGGATATGATGTGGCCGTTGTGCCACTCCACGACATCTTTGACGCCTTTGACTACGGACGTCCCAGCCCGGTGGCTCTGCGCCGCTTTGCCCACCACACGCGCGATTGGAGCACCGCTCCGCAGTTCTTGAGCCTCTGGGGGGATGCGCAACATCCCATCTACACCAACAACATTGAGAACCGCACCCCCGACTGGAGCATTCCGTCGTTTGGCTACTCCCCTTCCGATGGCTGGTTTGCCATGCAACAAAACGGGGCAGGCGACTGGAGCGAGTTTATGGCGGTGGGGCGCATTCCAGTACGCACCAATGCGCAAGCGGAGCTCTTCCTCGAAAAAATTGAAACCTACGAGACCGCTCCGCTCGACCTGTGGCAGCAACGCATGATGCTCCTGGCCGGCGGCACCACCTCATCTGAGCAGCAGTCGCTTCAGTTCTACTCGGACCGCTGGGGCGAGTGGGCCACCGGCACCGAAGACTCGCTTTACGTAGCAGGAATGGACACGACGCGCTACTACAAGCGCGTTGACGATGCGCTCGACAGTTCGCTGCAAGATTCGCTGGCCACCAGCCTTCAACGCGGCGCAGGCTGGCTCAACTACTTCGGCCACTCCGCCGCCCAAACCTGGGAGATCGTGACCGATCCCCCCGAAGAGTTCGACAACGCCGGGCGCCTCCCCGTGGTCGTATCGCTGGGCTGCCGCACCGGCTCGTTTGCGGGGGGGCGCTTCGAGGTGGCCAGTGCCCCCTCGTTGGGTGAACAGCTTGTTGTAGGCTCGCTGCGTGATGATGGTACCCCCATAAGTGGCTCCGAGAACGGGGGCATTGCCCACTGGGGCACCTCGGCGCTGGGTAATCGCATTCCCTCAGCCCGCCTCAACGACGAACTGGTTGACCGCGTTTTTCGGGATACGATGCGCGTGCTTGGATCCGCCATTCAAGATGCCAAAGCCGATGTTGCCGACCGCTTCGGAAGTAGCAATACGTACCGGCGCCACCTGCTGCAGTACAGCCTCCTGGGCGACCCGGCCACCGAAATCGCCATTGCCGGGAAGCCCGACTTCCACCTCACCTCCGATGCCATTCGCATCAGTCCATCATCCCCCACGCCCGATGATGAGCTTACCGTAGAGCTGCGCCTGCGCAACCGGGGAATCGTAGCCCACGACAGCGTAACCGTGATCCTGGATTGGACGCGCCCCGATGGCACGACCACGACCCGCGAACGGCGCGTGCCTCGCTTTGCCGTGGAGCGCCCCGAATCATTTACATTCGATCTGGACGGGGCAAGCATCGGCACCAACACCTTTCGTGCCTCCATTGACCCCGAAGGCACCTACGACGAGGAGGTCGAAGCCAACAACACAGCCACCCGCGAGCAGGTCGTGTTCGATACCAACGTCGCACTCATCTCTCCCATCGATCAGCACACAGTAGACACGCGATGGACAGGTTATTTCCTGGTCATCATCAGGAAAGAATGGATTTAGAGGCTCAAAGAAAAATACTCCGTATGCTGCGCAAGTGGCTGCAGAAGACTGTGCGAAAGTAGCTTACGATCTTGGGTTGAGAAAAGTTAAAGTATTTGTAAAAGGGCCAGGAGCCGGACGAGAATCGGCTATACGTACAATACATAATGCTGGTATTGAAGTTACCGAAATAGTTGACGTAACGCCACTACCACATAATGGTTGCCGCCCGCCTTCAAGAAGACGAGTATAATTGGTATAAAAATTAATTGAGGTAGAATAAAAGATTAATATTAAGATTCATGGCTAGATATATCGGACCAAAATCAAAAATAGCGAGGAAGTTAGGCGAACCAATTTTTGGGCCTGACAAATTTTTTCCTGGTTTTTTAGTTTTCCCTGGTGCTTTTGTTTTGTCAGGTGCTTTTGTTGGTGCATTGTTATTCATAATGTTTATT
>NZ_JAWOAR010000180.1:0-30557 GCF_046498435.1 Longimonas sp.
CTGAGCTACTCTACCTCGGTCTTCGAGCGCGTGGGCAGACATCAAGCGCACGCCCACTTGCTAAGCGGCGACGATGATCTGTTCGTGCAGGCGGCGCGTAACGTCGGGGTGCCGTGCCAGCCGGTTTGGCATGCCGGGGCACACGTGCCAACGAACCCGCCAAACTCGTGGCACCGCTGGCTGCGGGGGCAGCGCCGCCATACGTCAGCGGGACGTGCCTACGCGACGCGGCCCGCCCTACATCTTACCGCATACTACGGTTCAGCATTGCTCGTCTGGGGCGCGCCGCTCCTGATTGGAACCACAGGCGCGGGGCTACTGGCCCTTCGACTGCTAGGTGTGCTTCATCTGCTCGAACGCGGACAGGCCGCACTTGGCGTGAAAGCCCCAATGCTGCTCGCTCCGCTGTGGGATGCTGCGCATACCGTGCTGCGTATCGGCACGGCGGCTGTTGGACTCGTTGCGCCGCCTGCGAAGTGGACATAATGGCGGGGGCTCCAAAGATCGGGCGTTGCCCAGAAAGCGCCGCAGGAACGTCTTGTTTACCTGTCCAACGGGGGACCATTGGACGCGGAAGGGGTTGGGCGACGTGACGGCCTCATCTCATGTGTTCCGGTGCGAATAGACGCGCTACGCATCCGACCGGGCCTCCTCCAACTGCGACACGAAATCGCGGTGGGCTGCGCCGCCGAGCGCCTCATTCAGCCGGGTCAGCACCGCCGCCGGATCGTCACTCAGGAGCGCCTTCCCATCCAGCACCAGCCCCGGAAATACCGCGCTGTGCAGGCAGCCGTCCTCGTCGAGCGGTTGCGCCGTGTACGCGCCGCTGTCCAGCTGAAACCAGTCGAGGCGGGCTTCCGCGATCTGCCACACCACGTACTCCTGCACGCCGTTGCGCCGGTACGCGCGCTTCTTGTCGTGCAGGTCGTACGCCGCGCTGCTGTGCGCCACCTCCACGACCAGCTCCGGCGCGCCCTCAATGTAATCATCATCGTTGATGCGCGACTGCCCCCCGCAGGTCTCGTCAATGCGCAAGAGGGCATCGGGCTGTGGCTCGTTATCCAGGTCGAGCTGCACGGTGGCATTGTCGTACGACAGCACGCCCGGCGTGTGGGCATCGTACGTCATGAGCCACCCGGCAATGATGTTTTGCGGACGAGCGTGCGCGTTGGCGTGGACAGGAGAGGGCATATAGACTTTTCCTTCGATCAGTTCAGCTTTTTTGATGCCGGGCATCGCCTGGTAACGCTGCTCAAACTCATGACGGGTAAGCCGGTCGCCGTTCTTTAGACGGGGTAGCGTTGATACAGAAGGCGTAGCCATAGCAGCAAAATCAGCTTATGAAGCAGACGCGGCAAACAGCACAGACGCTGTGCAGCGATCATAACATTGAGCAGAAGTGTGTTGTGTAGAAACAATGCAGAGATGGGCAAGATCCGGAAAGAGCACAGGGAAGGCCGGAGCGCCTCGTCTCCAAAAAAACAAGGGCACAACAAAAAAGCCCCACCGTCCACGCAGGAGGGGGACCTGCGCCGGATAGCGGGGCTAAAACGTGCACATGGAGCCAACGACCGGACTCGAACCGGTGACCTGTCCCTTACGAGGGGACTGCTCTACCAACTGAGCTACGTTGGCGTTTTTCTTTTCAAGCACAGGATGCACGCGACGCATCCTGCAATGATCCGAACGCGACACAGCAGGATGCATAGTTTCATCGTGGATTGACGGACTGGCACATCAGCACGGGGCATGCGTACGCGGTCATCCACTCTTTCTGCATGGGCTTCTTGCTATGGTTACCCTCACCGATGTCACCAAAACCTTCGGAGCCGAACGCGCTGCCGACACCGTGTCGCTGCATGTGCCCGAAGGCCAGACCACTGTGCTCATTGGGCCCAGCGGATGCGGGAAATCCACGCTGCTGCGTCTTATTATCGGGCTGATTCGTCCAGACAGGGGCACCATCCGCGTAGACGGTACCACGCTCTCGGCAGCGAACCTGCGTACGCTTCGCCATCGCATGGGCTACGTGATTCAAGAGGGCGGGCTCTTTCCGCATCGCACGGCGCGTGGCAATGTGACGCTACTCGCTGAGCACCTGGGGTGGAGCGCCACGCGCATTCGCGAACGTATCGACGCACTGCTTGAACTGGTGCAACTCCCCGCCGACCGCCTCGATGTGCCTCCGCCACAGCTTTCGGGCGGACAGCGCCAGCGCGTGAGCCTGATGCGCGCCCTTATGCTCGATCCGCCGCTGCTTCTCTTCGACGAACCGCTTGGCGCACTCGATCCGCTCATTCGGGCCGATCTGCAAAGCGACCTGCGACGCATCTTTCGCACCCTGGGCAAAACCGTGGTGCTCGTTACGCACGACCTGCACGAGGCCGCCTACTTTGGCGACCAGATCGTGCTTTTGCGCAGCGGACAGGTCGCGCAGCAGGGGCCCTTCCGCGAACTGCGCGATGCCCCCGCCTCCGACTTCGTTCGCGAGTTTGTGCAGGCGCAACAGTCGCTGGCAACGGCGCTTGACGACTGAGCGCATTGCTTCGCTTCCTCCACGTTTCTTCGGTATCGCAGTCTCATGCGCATTCAATTTGTTTGCTGGCTCCTGCTCATTGGCATAGGCGCAGTCCCATCCACCGCAGTTGCCCAAGATTCAACGCTAACTGTTGGATCCAAAATGTTTACCGAAAACGTGATTCTGGGCTGGGCCGCTGCCTATACGCTCCAAGATGCCGGGTTCGACACGCGCCATCGCGAACAACTCGGCGGCTCCCGGTTCTTGTGGGATGCACTGGTGCGGGGCGATATCGATGTGTATCCCGAGTACACCGGCACGCTCATCGAGGAAATTCTCGCAGACACCGAGGTCACCTCTGCCAACCTGCGCGACGTGCTGGCTGAGCGCGGCGTGCGCATGACAGCCCCACTCGGATTCAACAACACCTATGCGTTAGGAATGCGGGAGGCTCACGCCAAAGAACTGGGGATTGAGACGATTTCGGATCTGCGCGATCACCCGGACTTGCGGGCCGGTTTCTCAAACGAGTTCATGGAACGCAGCGACGGCTGGCCCTCGCTTCGCCAGGCCTACAACCTCCCCTTTACGGCACAGGGACTCGACCATGACATTGCCTACCGTGCACTGGAGAACGAAGCCATCGACGTGATCGATCTCTACTCGACCGATGCCGAAATCCAGCGCTACAATCTGCGCGTGCTGAAAGACGACCGCACCCACTTCCCCGAGTATGAGGCGGTGCTGGTCTACCGTGCCGACTTGGAGACGGAAGCGCCCGCTGCTGCCGCTGCGCTGTCTCGTGTTGAAGATCGTATTCCCGCCGACACCATGCGCGCCCTCAACGCCCGGTCTGCTATCGAGGAAGCGCCTGAACGCGAGGTGGCCGCCGCGTTTGTTCAGCGCGCGCTGAACATCGTTCCGGTGGATACCGAAGCCGCGTCGCGCATGGAGCGCGTGCAGACGCGAACCGCTGAGCATCTGGCGCTGGTGGGTGTGTCACTGCTGCTTGCCATTGGTTTCAGCATTCCGCTGGGCATCATCGCCGCCAAGGTGCGCTGGGTGGGCCCCGCGGTGCTCATTGCCGTCGGCGTTACCTACACCGTGCCCTCGCTGGCCCTGCTGGCGCTGATGGTGCCGCCGCTGGGCGTGGGCTACGTACCGGCGGTCACCGCGCTGGTGGTGTACAGCCTGTTGCCCATTGTGTGGAATACGTACACCGGCTTGCGCGACATTCCGCCGCCACTCATGGAATCGGCCACGGCGCTGGGGCTGTCGCGGTGGGCCAAGCTGCGGCGTGTAGAACTGCCCCTGGCGGCGGGGTCGATCCTGGCAGGCATCAAGATCGCCGTGGTGATTAACGTAGGCACCGCTACGCTGGGTGCGCTCATTGGCGCAGGGGGGTACGGACAGCCGATTTTGACCGGCATCCGCCGCGCCGACCTGGGGCTGATTCTGGAAGGCACCGTGCCTGCTGCCCTGCTGACGGTCGTGCTGCTGGCCCTGGCCGAAGGAGCCGAGCGTGCACTGGGGTGGGCCCCCACAGCATCGGACGGAGCGTAGGCGCGAAGGCATTCCTACGCATCCTCCCGAAATCGCAGGGTAACAACCAGCGGAAAGTGGTCGGAGATGGTGGTGGCGTCCACGTGCATGGAGAGCGCCTCCCAGTGCGTGCTGGTGAGCACGTGGTCGATGCGAGCCAGCGGCATCCGTGTGTGCCACGTAAAGCGCCAGTTCCCCCCCAGGTGAGCGGGAGCATCGCGCAGGGCTCCGCGCACATGGCGGTACTCCCAATTAAAGGGGGAGGCGTTAAGGTCGCCGATAAGCAGTGTGGGCTTGGTTTCGCGTTCGAGGCGGCGGCGCAGCTCGCGCACCTCTTTCACGCGGCGCAGCACATCGCGGCGGTACACCGCTACAAGCTCGCGCAGGGCATCGCGGTAGCGCCCGGTTTCGAATAGCTCCAGCGCATAGCCGCGCTCGAAGGAACGCAGGTGCACGTTGTACACGACGATGTCGCGTCCACGCCACGAGAGTTCGGCGCGGGTGATATGGCGGTCGGTGTCTTGCTGCGCCTCCAACACAATAGGCTCTTGCTGCACCGGCCCTTGCAGGCGGCTGAAGAGCGGAACGCGCGTGTCGAATCGGGGAGCAAACCCGGCATCGGGCTTGGCCTGATAGCCCACAGTAGCCAGCGTATCGAGTTCGTTGATAAGGGCCACCCCTCCGCGTCGCTGAAACACACGGATGCTCTGCATCGCAATAAGATCAGGGGTATAAGTGGATGCGAGATCGCCGAGTGTGTTACGCAGGACCGGAGCATGTTCGGGACTGCGTTCCTGCGGTGTGTAGTTGAAGCTCATTACCGTGAGCGTATCGGCGCTGGAGGCGGCTTCGGCATCCGCCTGCATGTGGGTGGGCCAACCGGCGCGGCTTATGAACAGCACGACAATGACAGCGTGAACCGCCACCCAGCGGCCGTAGCGCAGCAAGGCATGCAGCAAAAGGAGCACGGCTGATGCCCCGGCCAAAAATGGGAGAAGCGAGGCCGGCAGCCCCGTCCACCAAAACCACGCTGGCGGCAGGTAGGCACTTGCAAACCCGATGCTGAACAGCGCCAGCACCAGCATGCTGGCCAGCGTCACAAATCCTCCGATCACAGTGCGGCCTACCGCCATGAAACTACGTAGTTGGTCCGTGCAAAGAGGCCCGGTGCCCCTACTCCATTAGGGCGTGTAGAACGTCGGCGCCTCAGGACCTACAGGCAAGCCGAATCCAAACACCCATAGATAGAACAGCACCATCCACCCGGCCAGGAACGCGAGGCTGTACGGCAACATCGCCGAGATGACGGTGCCAATACCGATGTTCTTCTCATAGCGTTCGGCGAAAGCGAGGATGAGTCCGAAGTAGCTCATCATGGGCGTAATGATGTTCGTAACCGAGTCGCCAATACGGTAGGCCGCCTGGATGACCTCGGGGCTGTAGCCGGTCAGCATCAGCATAGGTACGAAGATAGGTGCGGTGACGGCCCACTGTGCCGAGGCCGAGCCCAACATTAGGTTCACAAAGCCAGATACGAAGATGAACCCGACAAAGACAAGCGGTCCGGTGAGCCCGATGTCTTCAAGGAACTGCGCACCGGTGACCGCCACGATCTGCCCCAGGTTGGTCCACCCAAAGAACGCGACAAACTGTGCAGCAAAGAACACGATCACGATGTAGAGTCCCAGTGTGCTCATGGCCTCGGCCATCCCGTCGACCACGTCGCGGTCGCTGGTCATGGAGCCGGTGGCGTATCCGAACACAAAGCCCGGAATCACAAAGGCAATGAAGATGATGGCGACGATGCCGTTCAGAAACGGCGAGTTGAGCACCTCACCGGTATCGGGGTTACGCAGCACGCCCCACTCCGGCACAATGGTGAGCGCCAGCACAGCAGTCATGGCAAGTGCGGCAATGCCCGTCCACTTCAGGCCGCGCTTTTCGTTGTCCGAGAGCGGCTCGAGCTGGGCGTCGTCGCTCAAATCTTCAGACGCCATCGTGGGGTCGTACTCGCCCAGCCACGGCTCCACAATGCTGAGCGTAACCCAGGTGCCGAGTCCGGTAATGAGGAAAGTGCTGGCAATCATGAAGTAGTAGTTCACTGCCGCATGCACGGTGTACTCGGGATCGATAAGCTGGGCGGCCTCTTGCGTGAGCCCCGCGAGAAGCGGATCGATCGTGCCCAGGAGCAGGTTGGCGCTGTATCCCCCCGACACGCCCGCAAACGCAGCGGCAAGGCCCGCCAGCGGGTGGCGCTCCATAGACAGGAAGACGATGGCGCCGAGCGGCACGAGCACCACGTAGCCCAGTTCTGAGGCGGTGTTCGAGATAACGCCCGTGAACACGACCGACAGCGTAACGAGGCGGCGCGGCTCCAGAATGAACGCGATGATGCCGTCGCCCTTCGGACGCACCGACGCGGCCGTTAGCACTATGCCGCGCACGCAGGCTTTGATGAGCCCGGAGTGCTGGGCCACGCCTACGCCCAGGAGCGCTACGAGCACGGTGCCCAGCGGCGCAAATGAGGTGAAGTTCTCCACCAGGTTCTCCACAATGCGGCGCAAGCCCTCGCCATTCATCAGGCTAATAGCTTCGATGGTGCGATCTACACCAGGACGCGGATCTTCGACCGCCACGCCCAGCCACTCAGCAATCCCGCTAATCACGACAATGCTTAGCGCAAACAGCGCAAACAGCGTCACCGGATGCGGCAAGATATTGCCCAGCCGCTCGACGCCGTTCAGGAAATACTCAAACCACTTGTTCGTTGACGGTTCGCCGGGCGATGTGCCGTTCGTGTTTGGGGAGGCCGAAGTGTCGGTGCTCGACGAAGCCGTTGATTCGTTGGATTCGGAGGGCGGGGTGGCCATAGCAGAGAGAACCTAACCAAAGAGTACGACGTGAAGCAGGCAGACAACCTGTTCGTTACACAAT
This sequence comes from Longimonas sp., assembly GCF_046498435.1. Classification (NCBI taxonomy): domain Bacteria; kingdom Pseudomonadati; phylum Rhodothermota; class Rhodothermia; order Rhodothermales; family Salisaetaceae; genus Longimonas; species Longimonas sp. Next base: position 6,995 of record NZ_JAWOAR010000180.1, read on the forward strand.
TTCGTTACACGAGACCCATACACGCAAGAAGCGCGCGTATGATCGCACAACAGATTACAGACGATGCGAAGCCGGAACGCTCGTACTGTAGGTTTGCGTTGCACGCGTGGCTGCACGCCTGTCGCATCCCTCTGATACCGTACCTGATGCCGTAACCTGCCGCCATGCTTCCGCCCCACACCGCATTTACATCACTGGTTGCTGAACGGGTACGGTGGGAGGCGTGGGAGGAGCTGATTGCAGAGCGTGGCCTCACCATTGACCGCCCGGCCCACAGTGCGCATCCCGACTATCCCACCGTGGTCTACCCGCTCGATTACGGGTACATTCCGGGCACCATGGGCGGCGATGGCGAAGCAATGGACTGCTTTCGCGGCACAGGCACGACCGGACTCGTGGCACTGCTCCTTACAACCGATCATCGCACGGGCGTACGACAAGGGAAGTGGCTGTACAACTGCACGCCGCCTGAAATCTACACAGCGCATGGCTTCATCAACTACGCGCCCCAGCTCCTTGAAGGACGTTTGGTGATGCGCCGGCCGATGCACACACTGTGGGATGCGTAACGGAGCATGCCCCTTGTACGTGCTCCTTGTACGTGCTCAACAGGCATCCCTGCACACAGAGGTCACAAACGATTCAAGGAATCTCGGCGGATGGATGGGCACATCTTCTTGCAACGAATCATTGTAGGTGCTACGTTGTCTGATCGTAATAGGCAACGCGCATGGCCCCTGTGCTGTGCACACCGCCGACCCCGTAGCTCAGTTGGTAGAGCAACGGACTTTTAATCCGTGGGTCGCAGGTTCGAGACCTGCCGGGGTCACACCATTTTGGATTACGGATTTTGGATTACGGATTTTGGGTTTGAGGAACAGAATCGACAATCCAAAATCTAAAACTCCAAATTAGAATGCCCGAGTGGCGGAATTGGTAGACGCGCATGGTTGAGGGCCATGTGGCCGTTTTAGGCCGTGGAGGTTCGAGTCCTCTCTCGGGCACATATCGACACGAAGAGCGCCTTGGAGCTTTGCCTTCAAGGCGCTCTTTTTGTTGCTCCTGTTTACACCAACTCCGGTTGCAGCGTTTCGGCATCGCTCCTCTGCAGCGCACCGGATGTACTTCGTAGGTCGGGGCCCTACGAATCGCCGGAGGCTGCACGATCGAGTGCCTGGGCCGACGCATCAGCATAGCACTGTAAGGCCACCTTACGGCCGTCGCGCTCGCCGATCACGTCCACAAGAGACGCATATTGCTGCGCCATGAAGCGAAGCAGCGCCTGCTGGATGTCGAGTGCAGCTTTGGGATGACGCTGCGAGAGGCTGCTCAGATCGGGCCGAAAGAACCCGGCGACCTCTACAGCAGTGACGGCCTCAGCGGTTTCCATACGTCGGAAGTCACCCATCAGCGAGAGCGCGCCGAAAAGCGTGTTGGGACCGGCCATGCGCATCTCGAAGCGCTCGTCTTTCCAGTTGGCACACAGGCGCACCTGGCCTTTCTCGACCACGTAGAGCCCCAGGCCGGGGTCGTGCTCGTAGTAGATTACCTCGCCGGGCTGGTAGGTGCGTGGGTGCATGGCTTCAGCCATCACGCGGTGCGTGCGTGCAGCACAGGTTTCGAAGACAGGTACCTCGGTTAGCACATCCTGAATACGCTCGACCTCCGTATCGGGCTTCGACGCCGAAAGCTGGCGATAGAGCCGCTTGGAAACGCGTTGCACCGTGCGAATGATGGACATGACGGGGAGAAGTCAGCAGAGGGGAGCGGACGAAGATGATGCGTGGAACGCAACGCATGGGCATCTCCCTGAACAACTACACCGAGCAACTACAGGGGATGCTAAAATGAGTGGCCGATGCCAAAGTGGAGCCGGGGATCGCGGAAACCATTGCGAAACACGTCATTGTTTAGTGGCGAGGGGTCATGCATCCGGTACGCCAAGTCCAACCGCACGATAAAGAACTCCCACGCAATGCGCAAGCCAAGCCCGGCCCCTACCCCCAGTTCGCGGGGTGCGGTAGCCACCTGAAAGCGTCCGCTGGCGCGCTCGGGCTGGCCATCAGCGGCGGCGGTGGCCAGCCCCGGATTACGGGGGCCGAACCAGACGTTTCCTGCGTCGGCAAAGCCAGTAAGGAGCCAGTTAGCAGCCAGTAGCCCGCGAATGACGCGCGTACGCAGTTCTACGTTGGCCTCCAGCTTAATGTCGCCCCCTAAGATGTTGGCGACATCGCCGTTGGCACTGGGTTGCATGTCGGCCCCCGGAGCCAGCAGCGTGGTACTTCCGGGGCCGAGTTCGCGCAGGCCCCATCCGCGCACGCTGGTGCCACCGCCGCTAAAGTAGCGCCGGTCGAACGGCACCACATTGGGAATGCCAAACGGATGCGCCATGCCACCAAACGCTCGCAGGGCCAGTGTAGAGCGTCCCCCACCCAGCCGCAGATAGCGACGTAGATCAACCTGGCCCCGCAGGTATGGGCGATACAGCAACGATTGGCCTCCAAAACCAGGCACTGTGCTGGTCAACGACCCAGGCGAGAACGCAAACCAGTCGAGCGCCAGCGGAATGACATTGCCAACTTCAAACGAGCCTTCGTACACGTGGCCGCGCTCGCGACGTAAGGGGTTTGCGGTAATCGACTGAAGCGTGTAGCGGAGCGCGCTGTTAAACTGCGGTTCGGTGTAGTCTTCGACAATCTGGCGCCGCTGCACTGGATCGGTAATGCCAGTGCCATCGCCTGGTCCCAGCACACGGTCCAAGAACCGCTCGCTGAACTGGTCAAGCGTGTCGGGATTGCTAATCGTAAGATCGACCACATCGATCAAGGAGCGGAGCGATTCGGTATGGTCGAGCTCCAGCCGAAGCTGCGCCCCCAGCCGCGCTCGGATGCGCAAGCGCAGATCGTCGCGCCGCGCGGTAAGTCCGCTAAGCGAAAGGCGCGTACGGGCTTCGATGGGACTGAACCAGTCGTCGAGGCCGCCAAACGGATACACCAGGTAGGGCAGCGTAAGCGAAGGTTCTGCTTCCAGCTGCACGGACGTAAGCGAGTCCAGGTTGGTAGCCACTGAGGCTGCGGTGCGCATCTGAAACCGCTCGCCGCCGCCCAGCACGTTGGTGTTTTCGTAGGTCAGGCCCACCCCCAGCCCCAGTTCGCTTTCTACATCGCTTACCACCTCGCGCTGCAGCGCAAACGTTTCGGCACGTAGCTGATGGCGTTCGCGCGTGCGGGCTTCCACACGAATGGGCAGAAACACGTCTTCGCCCTCCGAATGGCGGAGCGTATCGCTTAACTGCGGACTAAGGTTCGTAAAGGTGAATGCGCCGGTGCCTTCCAGGCGACGCTTTGTTGCCAGCAGTTGCTCCTGGCTGTAGTAGTCACCGGGAGTAAACTGCAATGCGCGCTCCAGGAGTGCCGGGCTCAGGCGGCGCTCTGAGCGAATCGTGGCAGATACGGTAGGCGTCCAGCCCGCACTACTGTCTACCGCAACATCCAGCATTGCTGTGCGCGTATTGCCTTCAGCGAGCGGGCCTTCGACCTCGAAATTAACGTCGCCAAAGCGGTACCGGGGCCCCGGTCGCACACGCATCTGCACATCGAACGAGTCGGGTTGCGGAGTGAAGACCAGCGCACGGATCGAATCGCGCGATACAGCCGCATATCCGCCATTGCGAAGCGCGCGGAGGATGCGCTGACGCTCTTCGAGGAGCCGTGGCGTTTCGTAGCGCTCACCTGCAAGATCGATCTTGAACCGGTTATCATCGGATGGCGTGGCCTCGTCAAAGACTGATACATTCACGATCTCCTCCTGTACCGATTCAGGCAGGCCGCGTAGTCCCACGTATTCGAGCGAGCGTAGATATGTAGGCGGCCCTTCGTCGATGCGAAAATGGACCGTTGCGCGGTGGTCTTCCGGGTCTTCCTCAACATCGACAGTGATGTCGGCGTCGCGAAAGCCCTGCTGCTCGTAGAATACGCGCAGGCGCTCTACGTCGTTATCGATGACGGCAGGATCAAGGTACGCGGGAGCCTCGCCACTTGCTCGGAACGCATCCCCCACGCGTCCACCTATCGTATCCCCAAACTGATAGACCCAGCGCCACCACGTGAATCCGGGAATACTCAGAACCCGGCGGTTTGCCTGCGTCTGGATACGCTGGCGCAGCCGAGACGTGCTGATGGCGTCGTTCCCCGTGATGCGCACACGCCGGATGAGGGGCTGGTCGTCCAAATCGCTGGTGGTGAGCGACGGGCGCTCCTGGGCCGTAGCAACGGGCGGCACGGCTCCAAGCCCCAGCACGACCAGTGCAATCCCATAAGACAGCAGACGAAGAAGGAGCTTCACAAAAACAGGGACAGGTCCGGCAAACAAACGCACAACGCGACATCCTGTACATGCAGGACGCCGCGTTGTGTTGCCACACGCAAACGAAAGTGTGCGAACCCGTTTTGATTTCTTACTTTGGGCTCCACAGGCACTCCCCACAGTCAAGGCGCTGCGAGCGGTGCCTCGCGAGGGTCGGGGGCAGCTGTTCGGGGCTTCCAGAACTTGAGATCGTTCTTTAATACGTCGGCACGCTGTTATCAATCTTGTCGCTCCACGCCAGGATGCCGCCCTTTAGGTTCGAGGCGTCGTAACCCTGCTGGCGCAAGAATTTCGTAGCACGTTCCGACCGGGCCCCCGAGCGGCAGTGCACCACAACAGGTTCATCGGTCTCGACCTGGAGTTCACTCAGGCGGTTGGGCAGTTCGTCAACGGGGATGAGCTGGTCGGCATCCATCGAGGCGATGTCGGCTTCGTGCGGCTTGCGTACGTCGAGCACGAAGGGAGCGGTGCCACTATCGCGAGCAGCTTTCAGCTCTTGAACGGTGGTTTCGGGAACAGCCATGTCATCATCGGTTGATTCGTCAGCATTCGGAATGCCGCAAAACGCCTCGTAGTCAATCAGTTCCGTCTGCGTTGCGTTGTCACTACAAATTACGCAATCCGGATTTTTGCGGACGCTCAGCGTACGGAAGTTCATGCTCAGCGCATCGATCATGAGCAGTCGCCCAATCAGCGGCTCGCCGATGCCGGTAATCAGCTTGATGACCTCGGTGGCTTGCAGCGTGCCCACGAGTCCGGGCAGCACGCCCAGCACGCCGCCCTCGGCACACGAGGGTACGAGTCCCGGAGGCGGCGGCTCTTCGTACAGGCAGCGGTAGCAGGGGCCATCTTCGGTGGCAAAGACCGACACCTGCCCCTCAAACCGGAAGATGGAGGCGTACACGTTCGGTGTGCCGGTAAGCACGCACGCGTCGTTGACCAGGTAGCGTGTGGGAAAGTTGTCGGTGCCGTCGGCGACCACATCGTACTGCTCCACGATGTTGAGCGCATTCTCGCTGCTCAGGCGCACCTCGTGGCGGGTCATATCCACATGCGGATTCAGGTCGCTAAGGCGCTCTTCGGCTGCATCGAGCTTGGGCCGGCCCACATCGCTGGTGCCGTACAGAATCTGGCGTTGCAGGTTGGAAGCCTCCACATGGTCAAAATCGACCAGTCCAATGTGCCCCACACCCGCTGCCGCCAGATACATGGCGGCGGGTGACCCCAGTCCGCCCGCGCCCACGAGCAAGACCGAGGCCTGCTTGAGCTTCTCCTGGCCCGTGCGGCCAAACTCAGGCAGCGTAAGGTGCCGGTTGTACCGGCGCAACTCTTCGGTTGAAAGCGAAGCCGCCTGTTCGTTCTGTTCGTTGGTCACTTGCATAGCAAATCGCAACTATTTCGAGAAGGGACACGGTGCTCTGTGTCCATACAAAAAAGGGTAGCGGGTAGACGTTAAGTGACGGCTTTTCCGATAAAAAAGCCTCCCCTGGGGCGAACGACACCGAAAGCATTCGGCACAAGTTACCCCGTTCGCTCTCGCCAGCCCTACCGGAGACGTCCGCGGTGGCAAGGCATCCAGCTTCTTAACGAGCACATCCGCCAGCTATGGAGGGCACAATTGAGACCTCGGCCCCCTCGTTGAGGGCGGTGTCGGGCCCGTCGAGATAGCGAATGTCGTCGTCATCCACATAGATGTTCACGAACTGACGCAACTCGCCTGCGTCGGTGTACAGGTTGCTCTTCAACTCCGGGTAGCGCTCCACCAGGTTCTGTAGCGCCACGCCTACGGTAGTGCCTGTAGCACGGGCCGTCGCTTGATCGTCGGTCGCGCTGCGAAGCGGCGTCGGAATGTGAAACGTGACGGTGGGTGTACTCATAGCGGGTCGTGGTCAATGCAAAGTATTCAGCAGTGCAAGGCTATTTATCAGCCCGTCCTTTGGTTCTCACAACTCCAGGTGTATAAATAATGTTACCAGCAGTCCGCCCGATGGCGGGGTTGAGGGTAACCATCAGGCCAAGAAGGGGCTTTATAGAAGCCTATCTCCTTCGGCATTGATACAGAAATGGATGGGTAATACCAACTCCGTATGATTCGTTGGTGTGTGGAGGAATGGACGTGTGAAGGGGGAATGAGAAAAGCGTCCATCTGTCTATCCCCACACGAGGCCGAAGACCGACTGACGACCTACATCCGGTGCTTTGTAGAGGAGCGATACCGCAATACTGCAACCGGATTTGGAGGCGTGCTTTGACCTAACTCTAACTAACCGCTGCTGGTAGGACAACCTCCTTATCGCAGTTGTTTTGCTCTCATTGGGAGATCTCCTTCAGAATGGCAAAGGGTGGAGAAGCGGTGCTATCGCAGACAACTCAGCCCCTCAACAAGAAAAACGCCCCACCGAGAGCACATCTCGATGGGGCGCGGTCTGTATATTTGGGGTGGCAACGCCTGTGGCATCCCCCTGAACCCATATGTCGTGCGGGAATCAGCTTTCGCCTTCGAAGGGGTAGACGTCTTTCAGGAGCGCCTGCAGCTTGGTTCGTCCGCGATTGATGCGGCTTTTGACCGTGCCCATAGGCAGGCCAGTGATCTCCGCAATCTCGTCGTAGGCGAGCTGCTGGATGTCGCGCAGCACCACCACTTCGCGGAAGGCGGGCGGAATCTCGTTCATCGCCTCCTGAATGTAGTGGTCCTGAATCGTGCTCTCCGCGTGCTTGTCGGGCGAGAACGACTCATCCGGGATTTCCATCTCGTACTCTTCGTTGTCCCGGTTCACCGACTGGATGGACTGCATCCGGCGGCGTTTGCGCTTGCGGTATTCGGAACGAGCCAGGTTCCCGGCAATGGTGTAGAGCCATGTCGAGAACTTCGCAATGCGCCGGTAGGAGTGGCGGTTGCGATGCACCCGCAGAAACGTCTCCTGCAACAGGTCTTCGCAGCGCTTCATATCGCCCAGAAAGCGATAGAGGTACTGCATGAGCCGGTCGGAGTACCGCTCCACAAGAATATTGAATGCCTCCACGGTACCGGCCTGAAACTGCGACATGAGGTCTTCATCGCTCATGTCTTGGAGCGCATCATACCGATTGAAGGACTTGGTGTCCTTCTTCGTTTTGGTTACGACTTCTTTGTCCTTCGCCATATATCTGCTATCGTTGCTACGTAAACGCCAATGGGTAGCGGGGCGTGTCTGTCCGTACTTCTATATACGGGCCAAGCTAAACCAAACGCAAATGCAAGTTGTCACGAATACGGCACGCCCTGCCTTGTTCCTCCACACCTGCTTTGTGGACTATCATTGCAGCAAATTACAGTCCAACATGCGGAAATGGGAGCAGTTTGCCGTAAAGAGACGTGAAATTGCCGTTTTTTGCGCCATCCTGTCGGTAGAGCGTCGCATCGGCAGGGGCCTGCTGGGCGCTCGGATTGCGCTGGTGGCGTTTTTCCGAGGTGTTACCTACGTTGTCTTCCAGGTTTTCGCCCCGATCTGTTGTCTTTCGCATACGCTCACCCATACGTTTTGTCTATCATGCGGTACATATCTCTTCCCTCTGTTGGTGTATTTTGGATGCTCGGCGCCCTGCTTATCCCGCTCATTGGATGCGATGACAGCGCGCCACCCTCCTCGTCATCGTCAGATTCTTCGTCAGAGCCGCCTGTTGCGCTTGCCATTCACGGCGGCGCGGGCACCATCTCGCCCGAGAACATGACCGACGACCAGGAGGCTGCCTACCGCAATGCGCTCAACGAGGCGCTCGATGCCGGCTACGCGGTCTTAGACGAAGGCGGCTCCAGCATCGATGCCGTTGAGGCTGCCATTGTGCAGATGGAAGATGACTCGCTCTTCAACGCCGCCCACGGCGCCGTCTTTACAAACGAAGACCGCGTCGAGCTGGATGCCTCCATCATGGATGGTGCCACCCGCAATGCAGGAGCCCTTACAGGCGTAACCACGGTGCGCAACCCGATCCGCCTGGCCCGTACGATCATGACCGAGTCGCCTCATGTCATGATGGCGGGAGAGGGCGCCGAAGCCTTTGCCGATGGGTTCGACCTGGAGCGCGTCGAGAATGATTACTTCTATACCGAGCGGCGCCTGGAAGCCGCCCAGCGCGCCCGCGAATCGTCCACATCAAGCCTGCGTCTTTCGGAAGATGGGAATCAGAAGCTGGGTACCGTGGGCGCAGTGGCGCTCGACCGCGACGGCAACCTGGCGGCAGGCACCTCCACCGGCGGCATGACGAATAAGCAGTTCGGACGCGTGGGCGATTCGCCCATCATTGGCGCGGGCACCTACGCCGACAATGCCACCTGTGCGGTCTCTTCTACCGGACACGGCGAGTACTTTATCCGTGGAGTGGTCGCACACGACATTGCTGCACGCATGCAGCACGGCGGGCAGTCGCTCACGGATGCAGCCAATGCGGTCGTGCACGACATGCTGCCCGACATGGGGGGCACCGGCGGCGTCATTTCGCTGGATGCCGAGGGCACCGTTGCGATGCCGTTCAACACCTCAGGCATGTACCGTGCATCGGTCGATGCAAGCGGCGAACGCATCGTGCGCATCTATGGCAACGAGGAGGAAGCTGCCTCCACCGAGTAGTCTTCCCTACGCATCCCTCTGATTACCCACCGGTTGTATGGATTCGCCGGATGCCAACGAACCCACCGAGTATCCCATCAACGGCGTGCTCGATCTGCACGTGTTTGACCCGGGTGTCATCGGCGATCTGGTACCCGACTATCTGCGCGCCTGTCACGCCAAAGGCATCTACCGAGTGCGCATCATTCACGGCAAAGGCACCGGACGCCTGCGACAGGGCGTGGTGAAACTGCTCGACCGCGACCCGCTGGTACTGCGCCATCGCCCAGCTACCGACCGCAGCAGTTGGGGGGCTACTATCGCTTTTCTGGATGCGGAGGCGGACGGGCCATCCGCATAGCGTGTCTGCCTACGACCCGATGTGTGGTGCTCGACATGCGATGCCCACATGCAAACGGGCACCGCTACCTGAAGCCACGAAGGACTACCACCCCGAATTGCTACAGCCCAAACAGCAATCCGCCACGAATTCCAAAGGCATTCAGGTTATTATCGCCATCGGTGAAATAGATCGAGTAGCCCAGTTCCACAAACGGTTTCAGCGGAAGCAGGTCAAACTGCGCACCCGTCACGATATTGATGCCCGCGTCGGTGGTGGTGTCGTTGTCACCCACTGAGGCAAACAAAAAGCCAACCCCAAGACCGCTGTACGGCGTGAACACCTGATTATTGATGCCAAACGGAAAGAGCGCGTTCACGTTGAGCATGGACCGATGTACATCGGCACCGTTCTGATCATCAAGAAAGTAAAAGTCGTAGGTCGGGTTGATGATAAACGGCAGCGCCACCGACGACACACGTACATCCGCACCTGCGGCAAATGTGCTGCTATTGGGATCAATGTCATCGCCCACGTCCAGGCTCAGGCGCGGCCCAATGGTGAAGCCGACCTGGGCATCGGCGGTGTGTGGAAGGGCCAGCGTGCAGAGCAAAACCAGCGCAGCGGTACAAAAGACGCGAATCATAACGTAAAGTCTTGGTTGTGGAGAAGGCATTGTAGCTCCGAATATCGCGGATGGACCGCAAAGGTGCAATCGGCAATCGTACCCTCCTGAACAAAAAAACGGCGCAGACCGATGTGGAGGTCTGCGCCGCAGGGTCGTGGACGTGGACTGTTCCTGCTGCTAAAGGTCGAACAACACGCCGCCGCTGATACCAAAGAGCGTCCCCGAGTCACCTTCTGAGAAGATAATACCCAGTTCGCCTTGCACAAACGGACGGATGCCGTCCAGGTTAAACTCGGCTCCACCAACCCCGCTCAAGCCCAAATCGGTGCTGCTAAAGCTTCCACTTCCAAAATCTCCGGAAACGTCAATCGACGTATTGAGAATCTGGACTCCGCCGCCAACGAAAGGCGCTACCGGCGAGTCGTCTACGGGGAAGTCAAACAGCGCGTTGGCACCTGCCGACCAGTATGTGACGTTCTCTGGTGCAAAATAGTAGTCAAACTTTGGGTTGATGCGTATGGGCGCGTCGAACCCAATCCGTACATCAGCCCCGATGTACGGCTCTTCAATATCGCCCAGCCCAAATCCTGCTTTGGGGCCAACCGATACTGTTGTTTGCGCCTGAGCCGTAGCTGGAATCAGGAAAACCGCGAGAAGTAGAATCGCCCAAGGTAGTCGTTTCATAGCAATGGTTATTGTCAGTGATTGGAGTATGAGAACCCCGCTTAAGGGGGACATTATAACAGTGCGCATTCCGTGACCACAACCGGACATCTCCCCTTTTCCTCCTCGGTAGCTGCCTGCTTTCCTTCGAGGATACAAGGGGATACGCAGGCAAACCGCCTGGTGCGTTCTCATGCTCTGGCTTTGAAGGCTTCCTTCATGCGCTCTGTCTTGACTCTCGTACTGACCGCATTGCTCCTAAGCAACCTCTCTGTATCGGCCTCCGACAGCGAGGTCGGCGTGGTCTGGATGCCCGATGGATCAGCCGAAGCACAAGTACAGACCCTCCGCACCATGGCAGACCATCAGATCCGCCATGTGCGCGTACTCGACTGGCCCCACGCCGAGGCGCTCCAGGCCGCAACCACACTGCAGATCCAGTTGTACGTGGACCTGCACGCCCCTCCTGATCCAAACGACGACCGCCTTACGCATCCTGCCGTACGCGGTGCGGGATGGGCCGGACCGCTCACGGCACAGGGCTGCACCACCTGGATGCAGGTGCGTACGCAACTCCCTGCCGACCGGCTTCGCTACGTAGTTGCTCCGATATCGCCAACAGGCGCAGCATGCCAGTTCGACGATGCCACCACCGTGCTCGCCGACGTTCGTTTGATGGATCGCCCGTTCGCCCGCTGGTATCAGTGGCGGCAGGCACACGACGGTCCGGTTGGCCTTGCCGCGCTGGGGACGGCCCGCACGGGCTCAGGTCCCGAGGGCTGGCGCGTGCCTCGCTCGGCAGCAGCACAGGCGCGCACGCTTGAGCGCCTCCTCACTGAGGTGCACACCCGCAACGTGCCCCTCACCTTTACAGCGGCATGGACATCCGCCTCCAACTGGGGGCCGCTCCACTTTCACCTTACCGAACGTGATTCCCTCTTGCCACCCGGGCAGGTCGTGGCTGCAGCTACGACCCACGCGCCTCGCCCGTTTGTCTGGCCCCCCGGCCCAACAACAACGTCCTCCTCGGGGCTGCCTATTGGAACGACAGCAGCGGTGTGGCTGCTGCTGGGTGGAACGGCCGCTGCGTTCTTCTACCTGCCGCCCGTGCGGCGCACCGTGCTCCGCTATCTGTTTGCCCACGCGTTCTACCGCGATGCCATGCGCACTGGACGCGACGCAACGCCATTGACGTGTACGGTCCTGCTCACCCTGATGGGGGGAGCGTTGTGGGTCGGTGGCTATGCCGTGTTGGCCGAGAGCGCATGGCTGCGTCCTACGCTGCTTGCTGTCGAAGGACTTCCCCCACCGCTCCAGTCCGTTGCCAACGCGGCGTGGACGACTCCTGTACGCACCGCTGGGCTGGTTACGGGCGGACTCATCGGAGGCCTTCTTATCTGGGCCAGTGGTGTTGCACTGGCGCTGCGAGCAGCGGGAACCTCGCTTTCGTGGTCGCAAACCTTTGTGCTCGGGCTCGTACCCTGGTGGGGAACGCTTCTATGGATGCTTGCCGCCATCACGCCCTTATCCGCCTTACGCCCCCACATTCCGCTGGTGCTCCTGGGTATGGCCCTCGTTGCCAGTATGTGGACGGCTCTTCGCACTGCACACGATGTCTTCTACACGGCCCGCGCACCGCTCGTCCTGGCTCTTGGAGCCGCCCTTTTTGCTCCGGGCAGCCTCCTGCTCATCCTTCTTGTTTCGGTAGGATACGCCACCGAGGTGCCCGTTCAATGGATAAGCACCCTTCTCTGGCATGCATAGTGCTGTGTCAACCCTCATTTTGATGGTTGCCCAGCAATCAACTTCCACGAAGCCGGTCATGGTGAGCGCAGTCGAACCATCTCCCTGGCGTTCAGCGGGACCTGTTCGGGACAGCACGACACGCGTACCTATCTCGGTTTGACCCAAACAATCACGTGTGACACAGCAATAGTGCTCTGTCACACGTGATTCATAGGGTAACGCACGAACTCCCATTTTATAGTCATCCCGGACAAGGCGCCCCCAAACAGGCCGTCGCACTGCGGGCACGGAGCAGGTCTGATACCAATCCGGTTGCAGCATTGCGGCATCGCTTCTCGGCAGCACACCGGGTTTACCTCGTCAGTCGGCCTTCGGCCTCGTGTGAGGATGAACGAATGGACGGATGGATGTTTTTCATCTGCCCATTCACGCTTCCATCCCCAACGGAGCATCCGGAGTTGATACTACAAGCCCCCCCTACCAATGCTTCGTTGGCTATACCGACTCTGCTGACGTACACTGCGTCCAGGCCCGTTCGGCAAACGCGTAGAATGGCTCTTTTTCGTGAAGCCATCCAAAATGCAATACAAACGGAGTAATGCGCATCTGGTCGCCCCATCCAGGTAAGCGGGTGAGCAGCGCAATGAGCAGGTCGCGGATCGTTTCGTTGGGAATACCCCGCAAGTCGTGCACAAAGGGCGTGGTGTAATAGTCGCACACCACGTGCTCAAAGTCAGGGTCGTACGTGGTGAGTCCGTCGATGAAGTCGAGTTGCGGCGTGTTATGGCCTTGCATCCATGAGAAGACGTGCAGATCCAACTCGCTCATCGCCATGGCCATGCTCCACTCGCACGATTCTTCGCTGCGTCCTTCGTTAAGGCGGCTGCGGAAGTGCGTGTCGGGGGCCTGCTCCAAGAAGTGTTGCGCGGTGGCGCAGAAAGTACGTGTCGTTTCGCGGTCTTGCGCGTACAGCATACCCGCCTGTACGCGGGGCAGGTACGACAGCCCAAACCGCCGAAGGGTGCGCCCGCGGCGGTTGAGCACCATGTCAAGAAGCACCCCCGCCCCTTTGGGTCCGCCAAAAAAGAAATCAGCGCGCATGCGTCCCGTTGCCGTAAAGGGGAACGCCTGAAGCTGCTGCCATAGCGGATCGGGGTCGCGGCACCACACCATATCGGTATCAACAAACAAACACCGGTCGTATGGCATGAACCGATCGATGTGATGCTTGAACCCGACAATGGAGCGGTGCGCCTCGGGGAGCGGTTCAATGCGCTCAAACAGCGAGGCAACACCAGCCTCCTCTACATACTGGCGGTGCGCGGCCGGGCAGTACAGCGCAACCGGGCGTGTGGTGTCGTAGCGGCGCAAGGTGGATACAGAGGCCACCGCGTGGCGGGCATAGACTTCGTCTCCGTAACAGTGCAGAACGTATCCTTCGGTGGACATGAGGTGCAGACAAACGGCAAAACAACAAGCGGGGCGCACTCACGCAATGGGGAGTACGCCCCGCTGTATCAGGCGACTTATTGGGCGTTGGCTTCTTGCTCGGCGCGGTCTAAGCGGGTACGAAGGCTGTTCATGAGCGCATCAAAGCCCCGCTTTCGCATCACGTTCTGAAACGAGCGGGCGTAGCCTCCTGCCGTGCTCACCTCATCGAGGATAATGTCGGTGGCCAGCCACGTACTGTCTTTACGATGCAGCACATAATCGACTGGTGTATCGTTGCCCTGATAGCGCGTGGTGGTGCGCACGAATGCGCTGTCGTCTTCTACATCAATGCGATCGTAGGTGACCTCAGAGTTATAGGCCTCCAGGTCGCTCAACGACTGATGCCGCACCACGCCCTGAAACACATCAACAAATTCGGCGCGTTGCTCCTCGGAGAGATCGCTCCAAAACGGCCCAAGCGCCTCCTGTCCCATCGCCCGGAAGTCGATGAATCCGTTAATGAGCGTCATGAGCTCATCGCGCTGGGCGCTTGAGAAATCACTCTCGGTCCCGTTCAGGATGGATTTGATCTCGGCATCGCGCTCTTCGAGCATGGCACGGATCGCCTCAGACTCATCAGCGTCGTTGGCTTGTTGGGCCGTAACCGGTACGGCGGCTCCCGCCACAAGCATAACTGTGAGAAGAGCAAACGCGCCGGAACGAAGCGATAGAAAAGACCACATAGCAAGGCATTCGGTTAGGAAAAGATTGTTGAGTGCTGCACACCACTACGGTTCAATAAGCGTGCCGCGCTGTGCTTCCTGCGGAAGCGTGCCGGTGGTGCGTAGCAGCTTCAGCACCGCCACATTATAGCGCTGCACAGCTTCATAGTAGGCGGCTCGCGTTTCCAGATTGGTTTGTACGGCATCGACCAGGTTCTGCGGATCGCCCAGGTCGAGATCGAAGTTAATTTGCTCCGTACGCAGCCACTCACGCGTTGTGCGCACCGATTCGTCGAACGACTCGACCCGCTGCTGGGCTGTACGCGCATCGCGATAGGCCTCTTCAACCTCAACATCGATCAGCGTCTCAGCAGCGTCTCGTTGGTACTCAACTTCGGCTCGTTGCGCTTCAGCCTGCTCGACCCGCGCCCGTGTCTGGTAGAAATTCAGGTTCTGCTGAATGCCAAATCCAGTACGCGTTGACTGTCCACGAAATGAGTCACCGATAAACGCATTCTCCTGGCGATAGCGTCCGGGCGTGGCACTGATTCCGTACGACGCTTGCAGGGCGAGCTTCGGGTAGTAGTCAGAGCGCGCTACATCAACCAGAGCGTCGCGGGCCGCTACCCCGGCCTCGGCCTGGTCGAACTCGGGGCGATGACGGCGTGCGTTAGCCTGGTACGTTGCAAGCGAATCGCCCAGCAGGTCGAGCGAGAACGGACGAATCTGCTCGTCGGCAACCACAACAGCATTGTCGTCGAGCATGAGCTGTCCTGTAAGGGCTGCGCGTGCGGTGGCTTGCTGCTCGCGCACTTCGGTGCGGCGCCGCTCGAACTCTTGCTGGGCCAGGTCGAGCTTGAACAGGTCGGCTTCATCGACATCGGAGCTGCCCTCGTTGAGCAAGGTTTCGACCTCGTCGCGCGCCTGTCGAAGCAGCGACTCGGCTTCGTCGGTCAGGCTGCGCAGCGTATTCGTGAGCAACACGTTCTGATAAAGCTCTCCCGCCCGAAGCGCCACTTCCAAACGCTTGCGTTGCACCTCTGCATCTTCAACGCGCGTACCCTGTTGCGCCGCCTCAATATTACCCGAAAGCTCCCCCCACGTAAGCAGCGGCTGCTGCAAGACGACCTCCAACCGGTTAAACGGGCGCAGGCTCTGAATCTGCCAGTCATTTTCGACATTGGGGTTCAGGTAGAGCTCGCTGGTGGGCCGGTCGTTGTCGGCGGGGATGTCGAGGCTCGGCGCAATAGAGTGCGCGGTATTCAGGTTGAAGTTGGTCGCAAAGCGACTGGCCCGCGCTTCTCTGGAGCGCGCGGCAGCAAAATCGCGTTGTGCATCACGCTCTTTGATGTCGGGACTCACCTCCAGCGCTCGCACAATGGTTTCTTGCAACGACACCGTCACCGTATCAGCATGGGAACGGGACTGAGCATGACTCTGCCCAGCGGCACAGAGCCCCCATGTCAGCACCAACAGAACCGCGACACACTCAACGCGCCAGCGAACAGGAAGGAAAAGGAAACGCATATCGCTTCGGAAACCGCACAAATAGAAGGTCATCGGTAGAGCCGCCCCGTTGCCGAGAAACGTAACACCGCCTTATGGGGTCTACATACCCCCGAACACTCCTTTTTTCTGGAGCAGACCGCCCGTTTGTTATGCCCACAGACGACCCGCAGCCCCTCGGCGACATTCTCGACGACGTCTTACAACGCCTCAATGTAGGCGGAAAGATCGACGAAGCCCGCGTGGTCGAGGCATGGGCCATGCTCGTGGGCCCCCAGATCAACAACGTGACCGAAAGCGTGTGGATGAAGGGGCCGCGCTTATTTGTCAAGATTCGCTCGGCCGCGTGGCGGCAGGAGCTTCACCTGCAACGCCAGCAGTGGCGCAACCGCCTCAACGAAGAACTGGGGCAGGAGCTCATCCAAGAGGTTGTGTTTCGGTAGGATGCGCAGGCTGGCATCAGGCGGAGCAAGGGAATCGCCAGGCGTTCTGTGTCTCCTATTCATTGCACGGCACCGTCCCCATCGGTCAAGGCCATGCGCTTCTGCCCTTGGTCTATTTCTAACCCCGCCAGCGTGCCCACTTCACTCATCGAAG
Source organism: Longimonas sp. (assembly GCF_046498435.1). Lineage (NCBI taxonomy): Bacteria > Pseudomonadati > Rhodothermota > Rhodothermia > Rhodothermales > Salisaetaceae > Longimonas > Longimonas sp. The sequence goes on from NZ_JAWOAR010000180.1 coordinate 23,579, forward strand.
GCTCCCAGCACTAACGACGTGTTGTGGCCACCGAATCCAAACGCGTTATTGAGGACCACATTGAGCTCGCGTTCTTGCGGCTCATTGAACGTGTAGTTGAGATCACACTCGGGATCGGCCTCCTCAAAGTTGATGGTTGGTGGCACCACGTTGTGCTTCATCGCCTGAATGCAGGCAATCGCCTCAACCGCTCCGGCAGCGCCCAGCAAGTGTCCCGTCATGCTCTTGGTCGAGGACACGTTCAGGTCGTAAGCATGATCGCCAAAGACCTGCTTGATGGCCGAGGTTTCGGCCGCATCTCCCAGCGGGGTCGACGTGCCGTGCGCATTGATGTAATCGATGTCTTCCGCATTCATCTCAGCAGTTTCCAGGGCGCGGGTCAGCGCCAGCTTTACGCCACCGCCCTCAGGGTCGGGCGCAGTAAGGTGATGCGCATCGGCCGACATGCCCGTGCCCAGCACTTCTGCATGAATGGTGGCACCGCGTGCTTTTGCGTGCTCCAGACTTTCAAGGAAGAGCGCGCCTGCGCCCTCGCCCATCACAAAGCCATCGCGGTGCTTGTCGAACGGACGGCTGGCGCGGGCTGGATCGTCGTTACGAGTTGAGAGGGCACGCATCGAGGCAAAGCCCGCAATGCCGAGCTTCGTCACACATGCATCCGTTCCCCCACAGACCGCGCCGTCGATGGTCCCATCGCGGATGAGGCGAAAGGCATCGGAAATGTTGTGGTTGCCGGTTGCACAGGCCGATACGACCGCATGGTTAGGACCGCGAAAGCCGTGCTGAATGGCAATCTGCCCGCTGGCAATGTCGGGGATAAGCATCGGGATGAAGAACGGCGACACGCGCGTTTCGCCGCTATTCAGGAAATAGTCGGTCTGATCGTAAAACGTCTGCATCCCCCCAATGCCACTGCCGTAGATCACGCCAATGCGGTCTTTCAGATCTTGGGGCATCTCATCGCTATCGAATCCGGCATGGCGCACCGCTTCATCAGCGGCCACAAGTGCATACTGGCAGAAGGGATCCATGCGACGAGCCAGCTTCGCATCCAGGTAATCTTCAGGATCAAAGTCAGGCAGTTCGCAGGCAAACGTAGAGCGCAGCTCCGATGCATCGAACGACGCGATGGGGGCAGCGCCGCTGGTGCCTTCAAGAGCAGCCTCCCAGAACGAATCTACGGTCAGGCCCAGTGGGGTGAGTGCCCCCATCCCCGTAACGACAACTCGGCGAGCAGACATGATGACAACGGCAGTTTGGAACAGATGATGAACAGGAGGTCCTGAAGAAGACCGTGCGGCTGGGCCACAGCGCCCTTGAACAGCAAACCCGGCGCACCAGCTCGCATCTGAGCGAGGGGCCGCCGGGAGGCTGGGTGCAGCACACCGGAACGACGTTACGCTGCTTTTTCGGAGAGGTAGTCAACGGCATCGCCCACCGTCGCAATATTCTCAGCGTCCTCGTCCGAGATCGTCAGGTCGAACTCTTTCTCAAATTCCATGATCAGCTCAACCGTGTCGAGCGAGTCGGCCCCCAGGTCATTGGTGAAGGACGCGTCGGTCGTCACGTCGGATTCATCGACGCCCAGCTTTTCGACGATAATGTTTTTGACGGCGGACTCGATATCAGTAGCCATGGGTTAAGGGTGTTTGTGCGTTAAATCAATGCGAAATATGGTCCTCGACGGAGGAATCAACCCGACGCCGCCGCTCAATTACGGGGCGCATACCGGGGGGAATGGCGGGCACAACCGGCTACGAGGCCGCTTCTGCGCCTGTCCGCACACTACACGGTGCCCGCCTGCAAATGGTTTCGGGACGCCGACGAGGCCGCGTGTATGTTGGGTCGGTTATTTAAGGCTAAAACGCAGCCAGTTCACGGGCCGCCTCCAGCACGTCGTCGTCGCTGGGCAGCACTTCGCGCTCCAGGCTGTGGGCAAACGGAATGGGTGAGAACGCTCCGGCCACGCGCCGCACCGGCGCATCCAGCTGCTTAAACGCAAGGTCGGCAATCTGGGCGCTCACTTCGGCCCCATAGCCGATGAACTCGTGGTCTTCGTAGAGCACAAGCGCCCGGTTGGTCTTCGACACAGATTCGAGCACCGTGTCTGTATCGAGCGGCACCATCGTGCGCAGGTCAATGACTTCTACGCTAATGCCTTCTTTGGCAAGTTCTTTGGCGGCGTTGTTGGCTTTGTGCACCATCATGCCGTAGGTGATGATACTGAGATCGGTGCCCTCACGCGCCACGCGGGCTTCTCCGAACGGGAGCAGATACTCCTCAGGCGGCGTCGGTGTGCGGGCAGCGGCGGCACGGTAGAGCGCTTTGTGCTCCAAGAACATAACGGGGTCTTCCATCCGCATGGCGGTGGTAAGGAGCCCTTTCGCATCGGCCGCTGTAGCAGGCATGGCGACTTTCAGACCGGGCGTGTGGCCAAAGATCGATTCGATGTTCTGCGAGTGGCAGAGCCCGCCGTGGATGTACCCACCGCACGGCACGCGAATGACCATCGGGCAGCTCCATTCGTTGTTCGAGCGATACCGAAACGGCGCCACCTGATTGCGCAGGTGCTGCATGCCGGGCCAGATGTAGTCGGCAAACTGAATTTCGATGACGGGGTGATAGCCGCTCGCTGCCCAGCCGACGGCGCTTCCAATAATAGAGGCTTCGGCCAGCGGTGCATTGAAGCAGCGATCTTCGCCGTACAGACGCGTCAGGTCTTTCGTTGCGGTAAAGACGCCGCCCTTTTCGCCCGCCACATCTTCGCCATAGACGATAATGTCTTCGTTGCGCGCCATCTCTTCTTTAAGCGCCCGGTTGATGGCATCCACCATAACGATGGGCTCGGCATCCGGGTCGAGATCAGATTCAGTGTTGTAGCTGAGGCCGAGGTCGCCTTCGAAAAAAACGTGCTTCGTGGCCGTGGCGGGGTCGGGGTCGGGCTGTTCTTGCGCCCACTTCGATGCCTCTTCGACCTGATGGTGCACATCGTTCTGGAGCGCGTCGAGTTCTTCCGTGGAAAAGATCTCGGCATCGACAAGCGTGTTGCGCATCCGCTTGATGGGGTCGATGGCGCGGTCAGCCTCCAGTTCGTCGTCGGGACGGTATTTGGTGTGGTCATCCGAGGACGAATGGGGCAGGAGGCGCACCACATCGGCCACGAGGCACACCGGGCCCCCGCCGTTGCGCATGTGGTTGATGGCGGCTTCGGCGGCGCTGGCCATCTCAAAGAAGTTGGTACCATCAGCACGGATACGGCTGAGTCCGTCGTATCCCGCGGCCAGTTTGTAGGCGGTGCCTCCAGCAGTTTGCTCTTCAACGGGCACCGAAATGGCGTACTTGTTGTCTTGTACCATGAAAAGTACAGGAGCCTGGACGCGCGTGGCCCAGTTGAGCGCCTCGTGGAAGTCGCCCTGCGAGGTGGCGCCGTCACCGCACGAGGCATAAACGAAGGCATCATCGCCACGCTGTTGGATGGCGAGCCCGAATCCAACCGCAGGCATAAACTGTGCACCCACCGACGAGGAGGTCGTCATCACGTTCAGATCGCGCAGCCCGAAGTGCTCCGGCATTTGGCGTCCGCCCGAATGCGGGTCATTGGCTTTGGCCAGATGTGCAAGGAACGCGTCTTCAGGGCGCATGCCCAGCGACAGCGTGATGCAGAGGTCGCGGTAGTACATCGCGAACCAGTCGTGCCCCGGCTGCGCGTGCAGGCCGACGGCGGCCTGGGCAGCCTCATGCCCTGAGGCGCCAATGTGAAAGTGCCCCTTGCCCTGCTTGAGCAGTGTCATCATCTTTTCGTCAAGGCGTCGCGACAGCATCATGGTGCGTAGCACCTGCCGCAGCGTGTCGGGCGCAAAGTCATGTGGGGCACGCGTCGACAGATCAAAGGGCGCATCATATTGCGGCGTGGCTACCGCGTCGGTCGCGGCGTGGGCCGTGGCATCGGCACGATGCGAATTCGGGTTGGACATGGCAAAGCGCGGGTTCATTCTTACCAAGTGCGAGCGGATTCGCCAACAGACGAGGCGAAACCGGGGCGATGTGGGAAGCGAAGGCCGTGGGCCCCATACGAAGCGCTTCCGACATATTTAGTATAAGAAGTTGCATGCTGGCTTCGGGTGAAAAAGCGCTTAGAACCTACAGGATACTCGGCTAATATGCTTCAGGGATGACCAAATTATCAATGAAAGATGAATGCGGCGCCATGCTCCCAACCACGGAGTCGCGTCGGGGCTTGCAAGGCGAGTGGCCTCTCGGCCTTCTCTCATTCGCCGTTATGCTGCATTATCTGATTCACGGGTATCGTTTCCCGACGACGGAGTCGCGTCGGACTCGGACTCCTGGTCGTCCTGTTGTTCGGGATCCTCTTCCTGCTCGTATGTTTTCGCGGCTGTGTTCATCAATGTCTTCATGACGCGTGTAGCCGCCTCGGTAGCATGCTCCACATCGTCGTCGGGACGTTCGGCTTCTTCTTGAGGCAGCGTAGACACCGAGACAGTGGGCGCATCGGGCCCAAAGAGGAGCGGGTTGTCAGCCTCGGCATGGGCAGCAATCCGTTTCATGTGCGCACGCATCCCGGCGCGCAGGCTGGGCAGCAACTGAACGACACGCGTATCGTTATCATCTTGCACACGAAGCGTCGCACTCTCCATATCCACATCATCGACTCGCAACTGAAGCGCCTGCCTTACATCTATTTCACACCGTAGCAACAGGTGGGCAAACAGGCTACGCGCCGATGTGGGACGAGGAAAGGACTCCACGTCTTCAATTTCGCCCTGATCTTCGGCATGGCGGATGTCGGTCAGGTAGAACATGACCGCATCGAGCGCCTGATTGCGTTCTGCATCCGACAAACGCGCCTGGGTGCCCAAAAAATCCATAAATGCAGATACGCTATCCATCCACACAACAGGGCGGTCCTGATTCTCACAAAACCGGCGGTAGCAGATCGTCCATACACCATAGATCTCGGCACGCTCTCGCGGTACATTAAACCGGGGCGCCAGACGGCGGATTGTATCCAGCAACTCCACCTCCTCATTGCGAACATTGATCGTGGGTTTTTCGGAATCGGCCATAGCAAGAGCAGAGAGCGCGCCAGGAATAGAATGCGAAGGGGCCAACTTACGACGTTACACCGTATTCAATATACAAGGTAAGTGGGGACGGGTGCAATCGGCAATTGCGGTGCTGCACGGGTGCGTTTCATAAGGCATGAACTCATACGGCTCGGCCCTACGCGTTCGTGTGCACCATCTCGTGTGCACCATCATGATCTTTTCGTCGGTTCGAATTCCCACTCCACATTATCTTTCACAAAACACACTCGTCGTGGACCCCTTGATGTTTCCGAGTCGTAACACTTGTTTGACAGATCATTCTATTTCAAAGGCCCCTCGCCATTGAACTGCTCAGTAGCCCATCTGCCTGCCCAGCCCCCTTCGGCAGCACGCAGAAAACATATTGAGAGATACGCAAAGATGGCAGCGTCGCGTATACGTCAGACTCTGCCCCTACATTCTGGAATCATAGCGCTTGTTATAGGCCTACTCGTCGGGATGGGGCTCCCGCATCAGGCTACCGCGTGTGCCCCGCCGTCTTTTCCTGTACAACAGCCCGACACCCTCACCTCAGAAGACACCACCTCAACCACCGACTGGTACGCGCTTCCGTTTGTCTACTACACCCCTGAAACCAGCGTAGGGGCCGGGCTTGCTGGAGCATACTTTTTTGGGAACGACCCTGCTCGCATCTCCAGCATTACGTCCGACCTGTCGGCGACGCTGAATGGCGAGTACGAGTTTTCGTTCGATACCGAGCTCTACCTCAACGACGGACAGTATCGGCTTTGGACCTCCGCCAACGCGGCTCGCACGCCTGCTTCGTTCTTTGGCATAGGACCCGGCACCACAAGCAACGCCCGCGAATCCTACACCCGGCAGATGATCGACCTGCAACTGCGTGGGGCACGACGGATGACGCACGCCCTGCATGCGGGGCTGCGCACACGCATCCGCCACGCAACCATCACCACCGTCGCCGATAACGGATTGCTCGATACCGATTCGGTGTCTGGCGCAGGTGGCAGCACGGTTTGGGGCATCGGCCCAATGCTTCTTGTAGATGCTCGATCGCGCACATACTATCCCCAACACGGCCACTATTTATCTCTCTATGCGCTTTTTCATCCGTACGTGCAGCGAGCACAGGGGGCGTTCACACGCCTCGTAGCAGATATTCGGCAATTTGTGCCGCTTGGTAACGACCATGTGCTGGCCCTGCAAGGCTATGCAGAAGCCGTTACGGGCGAGCCGCCCTTTGCGCTGCTCCCCTCTCTTGGCGGCTCGGCACGCATGCGCGGCTACCGACACGCCCGCTTCCGCGACAAGGTAACAACAACTCTCCAGGCCGAGTGGCGCGCTCCGGTATGGGGGCCCATCAAGACCGCCGTGTTTGGCAGCATCGGCGCCATCGCCCCTCAATTTTCGACACTTGGCCACACCGACTGGAAACCCGCCGCCGGACTTGGACTGCGCTACCGCCTGACCGATTCGGGCGTTCACCTACGTGCCGACTTCGCCATCAGCCCCGACGGTACGGGGCTCTACCTGACGGGCTCGCAGCCGTTTTAGAGCCTGTTGGGGGGTAGTTTGAGGGCAAGAGCGAACGCTGTGCTGATCATGAGGCAGCCAGCGTTTTCTGCGTATTCCCCCTCTCGGCAACTGTGAAATTGTAAGTGATACACCGAGGCAGTCATCCCGGACAAGGCGCCCCTGCCACCGCTGATCCGGGATCTTTTGTGATCTTCCATGGCAATCACTCGCCCGCGCAACCCAACCATTGACGTGTGACACAGCACTATTGCCGTGTCACAGATGATTCATGGGGTAACGCATGGACTCCCATTTTATAGTCATCCAGATCCTGAATCGAGTTCAGGACAGGCAAGGCGCCCCTGGCGCCGCTGATCCGG
>NZ_JAWOAR010000092.1:0-3825 GCF_046498435.1 Longimonas sp.
TAAAGAGGGAAGCCGTAAAGAGGGAAGCCGTAAAGAGGGAAGCCGTAAAGAGGGAAGCCGTAAAGAGGGAAGCCGTAAAGAGGGAAGCCGTCGCGCCAGCGACTGAGAGGTAGATAGACTGGAGCCAACGGTCCCCCGTTGGCTCAGCAAATGAAGGCTCCTGCGTTTCCCACGCGACAGCGATACCGAAGGGGGGTGCCGTGGTGTACGCCAGAAACGCAGACGGTGCCGACAGTGGTCGGTATCTGTTTAGCGGGCTTCGATGAATGCCCGGGATATCCGCACCCCAGGAGTACTCGGTCGCGGTGCTCCCAGCGCTCCGCTCCTGATCCCGGGCTAAGGGAATTCCATAGCCGGGTAACCTGTGCCGACCCCTGTCGGTACCGCTTGCGTCCCCGGCGCCCTATGAGCCGAATGCTATCGGAACTGCACGCGTCCCGGGCTACAAGTCGCTAAACAGGTGCCGGGGAGGAAGGGTAGGATGGAGGGGAAACCATTCATCTGAACCCACCCTTTTGGGGGGCATGCCCCTATGAAGAGTCGTATGACTTTTGTCGTGTACTGTAGGTATTATCACTACAGCAAAAAGTTTGGGGGTTGTATAACGGTTAAGTTCTATGGCGAAAGCGGGCAGTAACCTATCAAGCACCCACCAGAAGCGCCACCCGTTTCGGGCCCACCGGAAAGCCTCCGCGCCCTTCGTCCGCAGCAGCGGGGGGCATGCATTGTATCTGCCCGTTTTCTTACACACCGTTGAGGCGAACTCGCGCCTCAGAATCGAGATCAGAATCAGGAGAAAAGAAACAGGAGAAGCGCTGTCAATGCTCCTATCAACGCAACCATCACGAGCAAAGCCCGGATGCCCTTCCACGGCGTCGCCTGCGCGATCGGACCTCCGGCCTCTGCATCGACGTCCTCCTTTGAGTGCGGCAGCATGCCAGCCTCCTGCAGCGCCTCGTGGGCCTGCTGGGCTGCTATATCGCCGAGCACGACGAGGTGGACCCCGTGGATCCCCTGCAACTCCGGGTGCATACCGCCGGCATCATCGACGCGGATGAAGGCCGAAATGTCGGCCTCGTCGAGGTAGTCGCGGGCCATCTCGGCATCGTGGCGTGTCGGGTAGGAGGCGACCACGGTTGACTGCTGCTGTGCGGATTCGTCCTTGGCCATAGCTCTCAGGAGATCGGTATGAAAGGGGATGAGACACGTGTGCAAAACCTGCCCGGTGCTGTGTCAACACAGCAGGCATAGCACGTTATGCGGTGCGGATGATGCATGGGGTACCATGAAAGTATAGCCAAGCGATGGGCCGGGTGCAAGCCTCACATGGGGCGTTCGGGGAGGCGGCGGTGGTTGCCCCGCGAGCTGGAGTGTGTGGGCGGGCGTGGATTGTACGCGCGGGCCGCACCAACGTGAAGGGGCGCCTGCTTGTTGGGGCGCGGACACTTCCCGGCGTTGTACTCGTTACCCTATCGCTTCCATTGTATCTAAACGTCCCCGTATTCTTATGACGACGACCCTTTCGCTCCGCGATATTACGCTGCATGTGCGCGACACCGAAACCGATGGCCCGCCGCTGCTGATGGGCCCGAGCTATTTGCTGACGCATCGCGTGTTTGATGCGATGATTGAGGCGCTCCAGGACGACTATCGGTGCATTACGTGGGACTGGCGCGGGCAGGGCGCGTCGGCGGTGCCTGATGATGGCTATGGCATCCCAAGTCTGGCGGCGGATGTGACGGCGCTGATGGATACGCTCGATATTGAGCAGGCGACCTATCTGGGGCATTCGATGGGTGGATACGTGGGCTTTCGCCTCTTACTCGACCACCCGGATCGCATTTCGCGGGCCGTGCTTATGAACACGCAGGCGCAGGCCGAGTCAACCCTGCAGCGCATGAAGTACAACGCGCTCCTGAAGATTGTGGAGACGACCGGCTACGCGCCGGTGATTGGTCAGGTGGTGCCGTTGCTCTTAGGCGAGCGCTACCGCACCGCGCATCCCGAGGCGGTGGATGCCTGGCGCGAACGCATGAAGGGCAATGCGCCCAGTGGTACCGTGCAGCTGGGGCGTGCCATCTTTGGGCGCGAGAGCGTGCTTGCGGAGTTGGGACGCGTGTCGCAGCCGGTCCTTATGATCGCGGGATCAGAAGATGAAGTTGTGCCCCTCGACAATGTGCGCGCCACCCACGACGCACTGCCGAACAGCACCATGGTTATTGCGCCGGGAAGCGGGCACAGCACGCCCATTGAGCAGCCCGATACCGCAATGAACGCCATTGAGCACTTCTTTGCGGAGACCGATGAGACCGCTACTCCCCAGCCGTAGTCGGTTGCCCGGATGGAAGCACAGCCACACGCACGCGCCGGTTTTCGCTGCGGCCCTCCGCGGTTTCGTTATCGGCAATGGGCTGGTACTCGCCGAAGCCCACCACTTCAAAGCGAACCGGCTCCAGTTCGTGCGTCCACTGCAGGTGGCGCACCACGGCGGAGGCGCGGGCGGCGGAGAGTTCCCAGTTGCTGGGGAAGCGCTGGCTTAGGCGGTCGCCGATGGGTTTGTCGTCGGTGTAGCCCTCTACGCGCACCACGCGGTCGGAGTACTCGCTTCGCAGGCGCTCAGCAACATCCACCAGGCGGTCGACGCCTTCGGAGGTGAGCTGCGCGCTGCCGCTTTCGAAGAAGAGGTCGGTAGAGAGCACCTCAATGGTCTCGCCGCGCCGCTGCTCTTGGTCGGACAGGCGACTGCGCAACTGCGAGTTTTCGCGGCGGAGGTCCGACAGTTCGCTCTCCAGCGACTCGATTTCGCTCTGCAACTCGCTCACCTGCGTCTCCAGCCCCTCGACCTCGGCGGGGTCAATTCCTTGTTCAGAGGACTGGCATCCCGTTCCGATCAGCAACAGAAGTAAAAGCCCGCCCATTTGCAGGCCGATACCGAGGTCAGATACACGCGTAGGTAATTTCATAAAGCAGATCCGGGTTGAGTCAGAAGAATGATGCGCGAAGTAGATGCGCTTGCAACGCGACCGTTTACAACGCGATACAGATACAACAGGATGCGCCTACAACATGCAGATGCACAGGGTCTTTTGCAATAGGAAGCACGATACTTTCGCATCTGTCTAATCGGGAGTGGGCAATCGGTTTGGAGTGCAGGCAGTGCAGGCGCAGCGCGGGGGCACAAGAGGCACGTGCTTGTGTTGTACATCTTCCCGTAATGCGTTAAAGATCTGGTTGCCATGGCTCGCCCACCGCGTCCCCTCCGGCCCCGCCCTCCATCACTGCTGCAAGCCAGTGATATTGTGAACTACTACCCGGGTTCGATACTCACACCGTTCTTCTTCCTGGCGGTCTTTATCTTTACGATTCCGATTGTGCATATCTTGCCGTTGCAGCCCGCCACCGAAATGATGACGCTCTGCGTGCTGCTGGCCGCCTGCCACATCATGAACTGGCCTATGCTCTCCTTGCGATGGCGCCTGTGGTTTCGCGGACGCCTGTCGGTGCGCGCGGCTTTGCTCATCACCATTATGCTGATGGGTACATTTGGATTTCCGTTTTACATCCTGTTTAACAGTCTTACGGCGAGCTAATTGCAGCAGCACGACAGGACATCTGCGGCTTTGGGGCTGAATAACGGGGCTTATGCCTGGTGATCGCAGGCGTGTTGCAAAGTGTAATGGTTCCGGGCGCCCACATAGATGCCGAGCACCGCATCCGATGCGCGCGGGATAACCGATTCTATGCAGTGGCGGGGATGCGCATGAATAGTGCAAAGAGCCAGCGCACCCGACGTCCAACAGCGAACTTGAAAAGAGCGCATAAGCA
>NZ_JAWOAR010000268.1:0-9350 GCF_046498435.1 Longimonas sp.
AGCTTCAAGGCTGGGTCGTTACGCCCCCGGATTACGATCCCGACCGCACGTATCCGCTCCTGGTCGAAATCCATGGCGGACCCATTGGGCACTACGGTCCGCACTTTGCCCCCGAAATCCAGCTCTATGCCGCTGCCGGATACGTCGTGTTCTACCCGAATGCGCGTGGCAGCACCAGCTACGGCGCTGAGTTTGGCAACCTGCTCAAGAATGACTTCTCGGGCGGCGAGTATCAGGACATTATGGACGGCGTGAACGAGCTTGTGGAAGCGGGTACGGTTTCCGAGGATAGCCTCTACGTTACGGGCGGAAGCGCAGGCGGGACCTCCGCCGCGTGGATTACCGGGCAGACCGATCGCTTCCAGGCCGCCGCCATCCAGAAGCCGGTCATCAACTGGATCAGCAAAACCCTGGCGGCAGACAACTATTACGCGTACGCCAATTATCGCTATCCGGGGCAGCCGTGGCAGAACCCGATGGACTACTGGGACGTCTCGCCCATATCGCTGATGGAGTCGGTGAACACGCCCTCGCTCGTCATTGTGGGGCAGGAGGATCTGCGCACGCCCACGTGGGAGGCCAAGCAGTGGTACCACGGTCTGAAGCTGCGCGGCGTGGATGCGATGTACGTCGAGATGCCCGGCTCCTACCACTTCATCGCCAACCGTCCGAGCCAGCTTATCAGCAAAGTCGATCACGTGCTGGCCTGGTTCGAGCGGTATCGGTAGTCGTCACCTTACTCGTTGGTCTTCTTTCTTTTTCGGACATGCCCATGATCTCTCGCCGCTCCTTCCTCCGCATCGCCAGCGCCAGTGCTGTTGCGCTTCCATTTTTGCCTTCGCTTCTGCGCCATGCCACGCCGCAGGCTGCGAATTTTGAGACGCTCCGCCGGGGCGTGGGCACCTTCACCGCACGGGGCGGCACCATCGGGTGGATGGTGCGCGACGGCGCTGTGGTCGTGATTGACTCGCAGTTTCCGGATGACGCCCAAACCTGTTGGGACGACCTGCCCGAGCGCGATGGGCAGTCGCTCGATCTGTTCATCAACACGCACCACCACGGCGATCATACCGCTGGAAACGGCGTGTTTGCCGAGCACACCGACCGGCTCGTGGCCCATGCGAACGTCCCCGACTTGCAACGCGAAGCAGCCGATGATAGCGAAGCTGAAAGCCTGACGTATCCCAATGAAACGTATACCGATACGTGGTCGGAAACCATCGGCGATGAGACGATCCGCCTGCATCACAATGGGCCTGCGCATACGGGGGGAGACACCGTGGTTCACTTCGAGGAAGCAAACGTGGCGCATGTGGGCGACCTGGTGTTCAACCGCGTGTACCCGTTCATCGACATCGACGGCGGGGCGCTGACGACCAACTGGATCAGCACCCTCGAAACCCTGCACGACACCTTCGACGACGACACCATCCTGATTCACGGCCACGGCGCGCCCGATGCGGGCATCACCGGCGGACGCGAGGACCTGCTCGTGATGCGCGACTTTCTGGAAGGGCTGAACGAGTTTGTGACGCAGGCCATCGAAGAAGGACAGTCTGCTGACGAGATTGCCGACCAGGAGCAGCTGCCGGGCTTTGAAGAGTACGCCCGCGACGACTGGCCGCTTCCGCTGGAGGCCTGCCTGCGTGCCGTGCATCGCGAGCAAACCGGCGGGGGGAACCGCTAAGCTCTGCCTCTCCCGTTCTACCGTTCGGATCTTCCCATACGTTCTACATGCCCATGCGTCTTCGATTCCTACTCGTCGCAACCTCGGTTTCCCTTCTTACGCTTGCTCTCTTCGGGTTCCGTCCAGGTACGGTTCAGTGGGGACGCGTCGGGCACGCCATCACGGGTGCGGTGGCGCAGCAGCACCTGACTGACACCGCCCGGGCGGAGGTCGAGCGCATCCTGGGCGATATGTCGATGGTCGAAGCCACCACCTGGATGGACCGCGTGCGCTCAACCGAGGAGTACGCGCATACTGCGGACTGGCACTGGGTTACGGTGCCGTCGGATACGACCTACGATGAAACCACCAAAAACCCGAACGGCGACATCATTGCGGAGGTGGAGCGCATGATCGCGGCCCTGCACGAAGGCGATCTCTCGCCCGAGGCCGAGCGCGAGTATCTGATGATGGTCATCCACATGATTGGCGACATCCACCAGCCGCTGCATGTGGGCACCGGCACCGACCGGGGCGGCAACGACGCTACCGTCACGTGGATGGGCGAGCCCTCGAATCTGCACCGCGTGTGGGACACCGACATGATTGTGTCGTGGCACGACGACTACGCGGTCTGGGCCGACGCCATCAATCATCCCACCGACGCGCAGGTAGCAGACTGGCAGCGCGCGACCGTGCGGCGCTGGGCCGAGGAATCGGTGGACTACCGCGAGGCTGTCTACGACGTACCCGCCGACAGCAGCATCGGGTGGACCTATCGCAACGAGCGCTTGCCTATCGTCGAGAAGCGATTGCTGAAGGCGGGCGTGCGCATCGCGGGCGTGCTGAATGCCATCTACGATGCAGACGATGCCTGATGGTGCGGGCCGATCTGGGGGCGGATGCGCGGCATCTCCTCAACGAGCGCACTCCACGCAGAGCGGCGTTTCGGGCATGATTTCGAGGCGGCCCGGTAGAATCGGGTCGCCGCACGTGGCGCAGTCGCCATACGTACCCTCATCCAGCCGGTCGAGCGCAGCGCGGGCGCGCTTCAGGCGTTTCTCTTGCTTGAGGCGCGTGGCCGCGTTCATGGACTGCGCCTGAATCGCTTCCATGCGCGAAAGGCGTCCAATGGCATTGTCGGGCGCTACCGTGTCGTCGCCCGCATTGGCCACGGCGAGGCTGGCCTCCAGCTTTTCGATGCGCTCGTGCAGCAGATCGCGAAAGTGGTCGGGGTCCTCCTTGGGATCGGGCATGGGGCACAACAGCGTTGAATCCAACAACAGCGGACCGCACAAATGCAGAACGCGACCTGTGGATCCGTGCGATCCGCTGATCTCCCTTTCCCACAGTGGTGGGATATGGAGGTATCGTACCTGTGTAGAAACAGGCTCTTGGAACGAGGTATGCTATGGGATCAGAAGGCGTACAGCTCCCCAGCGTTCTGTCATCCTGACCCCGCGACCACTATCGGGCGGAAGGACCTCAACGCCGCCCTTCCACGCTCGGCAATACTGTTCGTTTGAGTACCACACATCGTCCCAAGCCAGATGCCGGAGGCTGGCCCCGCATGACCTGAGATGCTTCACTGCGTTCAGCATGACAGGCTTCGTCAGAAGATGGTTTCAGGATGGACGGGTAAGGTTGTTCCATTCACCCCTTCCCATTTCCATACCTCCATACACCAACGAAGCATGCGGGGTTGGTATGATACAGCACGCCCCCTAAAACGGAATCGTGACGCCCAGCCAGGGCACCGCCAAGAACGAACCAGTGTCCGCATTCAGTGGACGCACCAGCGCAAAGTCAACGGCGAAGTTTTCGGGCGCATACCGCATGCCGATCGATGCCATTCCGTTGATTCCATCCCCAGGAAAGATGTAGTTTTCAGAGAGGAAGTAGAACTGGCGGCTCACGCGCGTCATGCCGCTCAGGTTGAAGATGGGGGTATCGGCGAGCGTGCCATCGGCGTATCCATACCCCACGCCGCCCGTTACGTTGTGATCGCGGTCGCCGAGCGTGCTCGAGGTGTACAGCATCCCAAACGAAGCGGACTCAACATCCCCCAGCACCCCGCCGATGAGTGCCCCTGCGGCGATGTGCGCCTGTCCTGACGGCGATGAGAACGAGACTTTGGGCAGGATCCAGGCCGGAAAGACGCCGCCGCCAAACAAGAAGGCCGGTACCATGCCGCCTCCAATAGAAAAGCGATCGGTGATGCCTACATTGGCGTTGTTGAAGAGCACCCACGTGTTCTGGTAGTAGCCCGTGCCGTCGCGCAATCCGATGGCCGAGGGCGCGAAGAGGTAGCGCGTGGCATGGGGATTCTCAAACCAGTATGCTCCGTTGCGGATGCGGTCGTCGTCGATGGCCGAGAGACTGCGAATGGCATCCCGCGAAATGCGCACCTCGGTTCCATCGCGGGTTGCCAGCACGACAGCGTCCTCGCTTTCACGCACCAGCGTGCCCATGTACACCGTGCCCTCCTGGGTTTCAACGCGGTAGACCGACGTCTCTTCAGATGCTGTGCGTGTGCTGTCTTGTGCCAGCACGACTGATGCCGCAGGCCCTGCAAATGCGCTCAGCAGTAGAAATCCTACGAAGAAAGAAAATAATACAGATCGAAATGTAGCATGAGAAGCAGGCATAGCATGTGTAGAGGCTCTTGGAGTTGAAGGGAATGCGGGAGTGGCCGCATGACCACATCGTTAGAGCCGTACACGCACACAGCAACGTAACACAACCTGCAACAAATCAGTGCACTTCAGCCAGTAGGCAGCTCCTGCACGCTTTCGTGGAGCGCCGTGCGGCTTTGTACGGTGTTCAGCTTGGGTTTCAGTTGGTTCATGATACCGAAGAGCCCCACCAGCACCTTGTTGATAAAGATGAAGTGGTGCGAGCCCGAGGTTTCGCGCAGCTTTGAGCCCTCTTGGAAGCATTCTTTGAGTTCGTTGAAGAAAGCATCGTCGCCAAAGTCGAACGTGTCGCTGCGATAGGGCTGCACAATGAGCTTCCCGAAGCGCTCAAAGAACGACTTGACGCGCGTTCGGGTGGCCGCGTTCATGTCGCCATGCAAAATATCGAGTTTGTGGAGCAGATCCTCGATCGCTGCTTCGTCGTCGTGAATACGCGCATTCCAGAGGCGGATCATGTCGTTGCGGAATTCCTGCGGAAAGCGCTTCACGCAGCCAAAGTCGATCACGCCCAGGCGCCCGTCGTCGCGAAACAAGAAGTTGCCGGGATGCGCATCGGCATGCAGTGTGCAGTAGTTGCTCGCAATCTGATCGTGCACAAAGTCCCACAGCAGCTGCCCGAAGTGGTTGCGGCGTTCTTGACCGGGTTCGCGGGCCAGAAACTCGTTCATGTGGTCGCCTGCCACGTATGTCATGGTGAGTACGGTTTCGGAGGTGTACTCATGCACGGCTCGTGGCGTAACCACATCCTCGTAGTCGTACTGCTCGGCGAAGAAATCGATGTTGTCCGCCTCGTTCTCATAGTCCGTCTCCTGCATGAGCATGGAGCGGATCTCCTCGAAGTAGTCATCGAGATACGGACCCTTCACGAGGCGTCCGATGAGGGGACGTGCCACCTTCAGATCCGACTCAATCGTGTTGCGGATGTTGGGGTACTGCACCTTCACAGCCACATCGCGCCCATCCGGCAAGGTAGCGCGGTGCACCTGTCCAATGGAGGCAGCGGCCATCGCCTCCCCCTGAAAGGAGTCGAACAGCATTTCAGGGAAGCGCCCGAGTCCGTCGCGGATGCGCTTGCGCACGAGGGCCTGGTTCATGGGCGGCACCTTGTACTGTGCCTGCGCCATCACATCCATGAACTCATCGGGCAGCACCCCGGTGTCCATGCTCATGGACTGGGCCAGCTTCAGCGCAGTGCCACGCAGCTTGGTAAGCTCTGCATAGATGTCTTCGGCATTTTTGGTGTTCAGCGCCTGTTTCTGGGCTGTTTTATCGCCCGAGCGGTTGGTAACGCGGTCTTTGAGGTAGCGTGCATAGTTGGCACCGACCTTCAGCCCGGTCTTGGCGAAGATCTTGCTGCGATCGAGCTTCGAGGAGGGAAAGTCGTCGTTGGAGCCAGCGTCGTCGGACATGGCAGGGCACGGGTGGATGCGTGGAGAGCAAGAGGGCATGCGGGCTTGTGATGGGCCACCGCATGAAGCCATAGACCTGGGCCGCCGTGTCCGTTCCAACGGGGATGTGAGATTGTCGGTGGGTCTGCATCGGCATACTGGGGGCGCACAGGCTGTTGCATCCCCCTGTCTTGCTCTGTACCCGCTTGGACTCTGTGCTCGGCCTTGCGGTGTTTGGTATCGTTACGTCTTGAACCACCAGCCCAGCACAGGCAGGCGGCTTAGCCCCAGCACATCGACTTTGGTGGCGTACCAGGCCAGGTCGGCGCCGCGCTGCACCCCGCGAAAGGTGACGAGATCGGCGGTAAAGCCAACGAGCTTGTCGATGAGTGCGGTGGTGGCCTGCTGCTGCGGACTGTCGTCGTGGAGCCAGAAACGTAGGATGCGAAGCACGGCCTCGGTGAAGAGGGTAACGACTGGCCCCTGGCGGGTGATAAACCGGTTCGTGGTGGGGATGGTATCCTCGCGGAGCAGGCGCTGGAGCTCGGTACGAATCTGCTCGCGGAAGGCGGCCTCGCGGCGAATGGAGGTGTCGAAGGTCGCCTGCACGAACGCGCGCTGCTCGCTGAGGGCGTCAATCAGAATGTAGAGAAACGTGGCCAGCCGTTCCTCGAACGAGAACTGGTCGTGCCCCTCGGTCGAAAGGCGCAGCAGGTGGTACTGGTCGAACACGATGCGGTAGAACGCACGCAGCGCATCTTCGGGCTCGTCGAAGTAGGAGGCGAAGGTTAGGCGATCGGTGCGGGCTACGTCGCAGATCGCCTGCGTGGTGAGCGCGCTGGGGTCGTCGTGGTAGACCGCAATCGCGGCTTCAATGAGGTGCTTCTTTTCAGCAAACTGATCGGGGTCGGTCAGCATGGGGCGGGATACGATTGGGGCAAGAGGACAACGGAGCAGGATGCGGGAGGCGTAATCTGTCGCTGTATACGACGCCAGGGCGTTGGGGTTGAAGCGATTGCATCTGCCTGTGTTAACTCATTGATTATACAGTATGTGATAGCAACGTGGCCCTTGCTACATCGGTTGTCCTGTATCAAGAAATATGTGTGCATGTTATGGCTACACGGACTCGTTTTGCTGTTTCGATTACACTTGCATTCCTTGTTGTATGCGCCGGATGCGCGGGGATCGGTAAGGTCCTGGGTACGCGCTACATCGACCTGCCGCTGGGAAATGCGGGCGCTGTGGATGTGCAGGCTGACGCCATTGCAACGCAAACAACCCCGGTGGCGGTAGACAGCATCCGGTTTCCAGAGCGCCTGTCGGTCGCCAATGCGCTGCGCGTTCGTCAGAGTCAGGTGGAGATGGCCCGCGGCAGCGGCACCGGCACTGTTGAACTGATGATGCTGATCGATGGCTACCCCATGGCGAACTGGACGGTGCGGGTTGAGGACGGCACGGCTGTCGACGTAACGCCTACCGAAACATTCGTGCCGGGCATGGTGCGGCGCGAAGACTACGAGCAGAACGCAGATCGCGAGCCCATTCCGCGTGAAGAGTGGGAGGCGATGCAAATCACTATGCAGCAGCTTCCTGAGGCCCAGCAGCCCACACTGGCCGAGGATCTTCCGTCCGGATTCTTCGATGAGAGCTATAACACGGTCAGCGAAGAAACCCTGGGTGTCATCTACAGGGGGATGCAACAGGCGATCTCCAACCGAGCGTTTGACGTAGCTGTGGCTGCCCGTGCTGAAGGCGACGTGAGCGGCACCCTCCAACTGGACCCGCTTACCGTGAAGTTCTTCGATTCGGGGCAGCGCGTCATGGGCGGGCTGGAGTAGTTCGACAGGACGTACGCAGTTGCAGCTTACGAATGTCATCTCGTCGCGAGGCACAAAAGCATGACCTTCGGCCCCTCTGCCTCGTGACGCCGTCGTTTAGGGGCTCCGCCCCGTCCACAGGCAGGAAATGACGCCCCTCGGGTCAAGTGCGTAACTCCTAACACAAAAAACCCCTGCTGAGGCTGCGACCTGATGGCACCCCGAAGGCACCATGCAGGCTGTCCCCCATAGGCAGCCTCAGGCAGGGAATAAGTACGTGCTTAGACCAGTGATTGAAGGTTAGAATCCAAACCCAGCCGTTATGCGAATGCCCTGGTTTTTGATGTCGGCATCGCCTTCACTGGGAATGCTGGAAAGCCCGAGTTCGTACCGGGCATCAAGCATGATCGTCCCCGGGCCGGCATCAAAGTCCACACCGGCACCGACCTGCAAGCCGAAGTCGGTCGTGCTAATAACTTCACTCAAGTCGGTAGTCTCAGATCCATCAGGGCCTTCGCCCTCCTGTTCAGCGGTTATGTTAAAGGCTACAGCAGGACCGGCGAAAATATTGGGAGCAATGCTGCCCTCAAGCGGAATCTGAAACTTGGCGAGTACCGGGACTTCAATGTAGTCGAGCTTGAGCGTGCTGGAAGCCGTTTCCTCCAAAAATTCGATCTCCACTTTGGCACCCTTCTGCACGTACAACACCTCGGGCTGCAGGGCAAACGGCCCGTCGAAATCAATGAGGGCGAACCCACCCGCAACAATGCCCGTGCGCGCTTCAATCGGGATTTCGAAATCACCGGAGCCGCCTCCATCGAAAATGAGTTCTGCATCGTCCCCTCCCAAGTCGGCAAAGTTGACGCCGCCCTTGATGCCCGGCGTAATGTCGACCTCTTGGGCCTGCGTCTGTAGCGGACTCAATCCCACAAACGCGAGAAGTCCGAGCACGACCAGGAGAGTTGTGCATACGTGCGAGAGCATGGGACGCGGCGTGGCACGCACAGCCGCTGCGGTTGATGTATCAGGCGATAGCATGAGAATGCGAGTCGTTATCATAGAGAACGCGAGTCGTAGAAAACACAAGTGCGGACCGTAATGTGACTAGCGTACACGCAGGAACGAGTGATGGCCTGCTGACGGCTCGGGCCCGGCGTGATTTCATCATTGTCTGCTGCCTATGCTATGCGCCGCCAAGAACGGATTTGGGACAATGTCTGTCGTATTTGTGCCATGTCGGATTTACGACACGATTTGTCGGATTTACGACACGGTTTTGTCGCAGAACAGGGACCGGGCATGCTCCCGATGCCTCCAGGCCTGGCAATGCATGCCGTTCGTGATGCCTCGATCGCGCCTCCACCTGTGAACAGCGGACTGAACAGACGCCTCATTCTGCTGGCAATCCAGCCGTGAGCATGGTATCTTTGCGTTGCATCCGCCTGAATGCGAATCGGTCGCCGTGGACGCCCGGCCTCACGTTGGATTCCCTCTGCCATGAGCACCCCGCCCGTTGAAGTCACCGAAGTGCTGCGCTTTGTGCGCGAGACGCCACCGTTCGACGCGCTGCCCGACGCCGCGCAGCGCCGCATTGCCCAGCATATCGAGATCAGCTACGCGCCCAACGGCACCGTGGTGCTGCCGCTGCAGGCTGAGCCCGAGGCGCTCTACCTCATCCGCTCCGGGGCCGTGGAACTGCACGACGACAGCGACCGCCTCGTGGCTCGCCTCGACGCACACGACTTCTTCGGCTACCCGGCGCTCCTCACCGATGCGCCTG
>NZ_JAWOAR010000038.1:0-6374 GCF_046498435.1 Longimonas sp.
CCTAGCCTTCCTCCCCGGGGAGGAAGGACCCATAGGACGCTCTCATGAAGTCTCCCTCAGAGGAGGGGGATTTAGGGGGAGGGATTCCATACTATCACACAACCCGAAAAATTATCCTTGACAGAGCACTATTGCTCTGTCACACGTCATTCTGTAGGTTAAACCAAGATGGATACGCGTGCTGTGCCGTCCCGAAAAGTTCCTGCTAAACACCAAGGAGATGGTTCCTCCGACAGCGGTCGGAGCCACAGGGGCGCGGGACTGCGCTCACCATGACAGGCTTCGTGAGGGCTGATGCCAGGGGAACCATCAAAATGAGGGTTGACAGAGCAGTACGGCCGATACTGCACAGAAAAAGGCCGTCTCATCTGCATGAGACTATGCAAATGAGACGGCCTTTTCCTTGTACAGCGCGTATGCTTCCTCGGGGCAGCACCTCTACGTCACTACGCACCCGCTGGCGCGCCAAACTTCTCTCTGTATTGCGTGAGGCTCTTCATAACTGTAGCACGAGCTACCTCCGCATCCGAAAAGTCTTTGACCAACACTTCCTTGTCTTCCAGCTTTTTGTAGTCTTGGAAGAACTGATGGAGCTCTCGTAAGCGGTGCTCGGGCAAATCAGCAATATCGTAGTAATCGTTGAAGGCCGGATCATCAACATGAATGCAGATGACTTTTGCATCCTCTTGCCCTTCATCCACCATGCTCATCAGCCCAATGGGACGCGCACGCAGC
Source organism: Longimonas sp. (assembly GCF_046498435.1). Classification (NCBI taxonomy): domain Bacteria; kingdom Pseudomonadati; phylum Rhodothermota; class Rhodothermia; order Rhodothermales; family Salisaetaceae; genus Longimonas; species Longimonas sp. The sequence continues at coordinate 736 of NZ_JAWOAR010000038.1, forward strand.
AGGCATAGCGGCTCAACAGGCTCTTGCGCCAACACCAGCACATCAAGCGGATCTTCGTCGTCGGCATACGACTGGGGGATGAACCCATAGTTTGCCGGATAGACGACCGAGGAGTACAGCATCCGGTCTACGCGTAGCATCCCGCTCTCTTTATCCAACTCATACTTTACTTTTCCCCCTTGTGGAATTTCAATGATGACTTCGATGATGTCGGGGGCGTCTGGCCCAATGGAAATGTCGTGCCACGGGTGATCCATAAAGAGGCGTTACTGCGTTATGGGATGGTTACGAAATTGTAGGTCTACCACATTACATAACGGCGACGCTGAAAACCAGCGCCGCCGATTATTTTTTAATGGAATGCCCGCAATTTTACACAAAATCGGTGCGAGCGCCTCCGTAAGGGCCTCTGCTACAGTTCCATGTACAGGCATACATCCCGATTCATGGAGCCGAATGCGCCGTTTCAGTGCCTGGCAAGTCGGCACGCAGCCGTTCGGTGGGATCGTTTGTCTGCTCGGTGCTCCACCAGTAGGCGAGGAGCGCACTCATGCCCTGCACGTCCAGATACGCGGCGTCTACTTCGCTCCCCTCGGAGCTGTCGTCGATCAGATGCCCAAGTGTACGGGCCAGCCGGTCGGCGTCTTCGGTGCTCCGGTGCTCCAGACGAAGCACGCCCGTGCGGTGGGCGTCGCTAAGCGCAAACACTTCGTCGCGCGCGTCGATGGTAGTTTCCTCTTCCGATTCGGCACTTGCCCCTTCCTCGCCCGAGCGCACTCGCACTCGCACGGGCCGCACGCCACGCTCAGTCAGCGCGTCGGCTAAGGCGTTGCCTGCAGCATTGTCCACATGTACAACGACAGAGGACCGTGCCGTGTACGGATCTTCGGCAAGGCGTCCTTGCACCTCTTCAGCGACGGCCTCAACCGAATCGTCCACCGGCTTTGTGAGCGTACGTCGAATCACAAACGAGGTGTTTTCATCATCATTGCGTTCTACAACAGTAAGCGCTAACTGATCGGGCGTACCAGGCTCCACCGCAAGACCGAATGCAAATGCGTTTGCCATAATGGTATTGGGATTAGTGTACAGAAACGTATCACTCAAAGGCATTGCCTGCCGTGTCGTTTCCCCTAACAACTAACAACTACGAATCGGAAACCTCCGTAGCGGCAGGCTCGGCATAGTGTACGCTAAACAAGCGATTGGGATCAGTCCACGTTGTTCGGCGCTGCCAGTCCGCACGGGCGAGCAGTGCGTCGAAGCCTTCCAGAGTGTACTTGTGCGAGTACTCGGTGCAGATGGAGGCGCCCGCCTCGAATGCAAACGACTGGCCTGCCACCTGAACAGTCTGATCGGTCTGGCTCACCAGATGCATCTCGATACGGCTGTGTTCGGCATCCCACCGCGCTTCGTGCCGAAACTGATCGACGGCAAAATTGGCATCGAGTTCGCGGTTCAAACGTACGAGCAGGTTCTTGTTAAACGCAGCAGTTACGCCTTCGGGATCGTCGTATGCACGGCGCAGGCGGTCGGGGTCTTTCTTGAGATCGGCCCCAATAAGCAGCCCGCCGTTGGCTCCGACCCGTGTGCGCACCTGCTTCAAAAATGAGACGGCCTGCTCGGGCAAGAAGTTGCCGATGGTAGAGCCGGGGTAGAACGCAACCGCACGGGTGTAGGCATCAGCAGGCACAGGCATCGGAACCATAGCAGTGTAGTCGGCCCACACCGGAAACACAGGCAGTTCCGGAAACGCCTCGGCAATGCGCTCAGACGCAGCCAGCAGGTGCTCCCGCGCAATGTCGATGGGTACGTAAGCTGCCGCATCGTGCAAAGCCTCCAACAGCCGATGCGTCTTCTGGCTGGTGCCGCTGCCATATTCAACGAGCGCAGCTTCGGCCCCCACATGAGAGGCCATGTCGTTGGCGTGAGCGTCTAAGATCTGCACTTCGGTGCGCGTGGGGTAGTATGCTTCCAGCGTGCAAATGTCATCGAAGAGCGACGATCCTCGCTCATCATAGAGATACTTCGCGGGGAGTTGCTTGGGCGTCTGCGATAGCCCATGAATCACATCGTCTTTCATGGACTGCGTAGTGCGCGGGCCGTCGGTGAGCGGGTGCACACCCGGCTTTAGCGCGGTCGAAGAAGATGAGGAAGCCATAGATGGAAGAATAAGTCGGATGATACGAATCAGGGCGAAGCCGCTCGCTGCAGCTCCGCCCCGTTCATCTAACGCAGCATGTGCCGGTTATTGGATCGTGCGCGCCAGACGCAGGCCCATAAACTGCCAGGCTTCATCGGGATGGAAGAAGTTGCGGTATGTGGGCCGGATGTGGGTCTCAGACGTTGCACATGAGCCTCCACGCAGCACAAACTGTCCGCACATAAACTTACCGTTGTACTCGCCAATGGCACCCGGCAGCGGCTTATAGCCCGGATACGGCGAGTAGTGGCTCTGCGTCCACTCCCACACGTCGCCATACATCTGGTGCAGCGGACCGCTGCCATGCGTCGGCGTGTGGCCCGGCGCATCTGCTGAAATAGCCTGGGGATGGTAGGATTCGCCTTCGACAAAGTTGCCTTGCACGGGCAGCCCCTCGGCAGCGATTTCCCACTCGGCTTCCGTGGGCAGGCGTGCATCAGCCCAGCGGGCAAACGCGTTGGCCTCGAAGTAGCTGAGGTGGCACACCGGCTCGTCGGGGTTGACCTCGCGCATCCCCCCAAGGGTGTACACATACCACTGATCGTCGTGGCGCTCCCAGTAGTAGGGTTCGGTCCATTCGCGCTCTTGCACAGTTGACCAGCCTGCCGAGAGCCACAGCTCGGGCCGCTCGTAGCCGCCGTCCTCCATAAACGCCATGTACTCCCGGTTGGTAACCAGGCGATTGCTTAGCTGGAACGGCTGCAGATAGGTGCGATGGCGCGGCGTTTCGTTGTCGTAGTGGAAGCCGTCGCCATCGTATCCAATCTCGTAGAGCCCCTCCCCGAAATCGACCCAGCGCAGCGGCATGGGCTCGTCGGGACGCGCCTCGGGCAGGTCGTCGCGATACGACGGACGCAGGGGGTTGACCGACAGCACATGCTTCATGTCGGTCACCATGAGCTCCTGGTGCTGCTGTTCGTGGTGGATGCCAAGCTCAACCAGCGGGGCGATGGTGTCCATCATCTCCGCATCGGCCTGGTCGAGCAGCCTGTGTACCTGCTCATCAATAAAGGCGCGATACTCGAAGACTTCGCTGACTGTAGGACGCGAAATGTACCCGCGGCGGTCGCGGCAGTGGCGCTCGCCAGCCTGGATGTAGTACGAGTTGAAGAGGTAGGCATACTGCTCATTCAACGGCTCAAAGCCGTCGAGATGGGGCTCCAGCACAAAGGTCTCAAAGAACCAGCTGGTGTGGGCCAGGTGCCACTTGGTTGGGCTTACGTGCTCTTCAGTTTGCACCACGAAGTCTTCGGTGTGCAGCGGCTCGCAGAACTGTTCAGTCTGGGCGCGCATCGTCGCAAACCGGCTGGGCAGCGTGGCCCGATCGGTACATCGCAAGCGGGCCGACGAATCGGTCGGAGAGACAGTGGTAGACATAGCGCGTTGGGGCGAAAATGGAAAAGCGGTTACGGCTCAACTATGTGTACACAAACGGTGTACACATGCATAAAAGAAAGCGTGCACGGTGTCTGTACAAGCCTTTGTATAGAACGTTACACATCTGCCTCCATGCAGTTTGAGAGACAAGCTATTTTCTGCATGAAGCGGATATGTTTGGAGCTATGCCTCCTGGCGGAATGGAGCTATTGGGTCGGGATATGTAAACACGTATCCGAGTGTATTCATGAGCTTGGCGGATACCACACGCTTCCCGTCTGCATTAGAATCGTCTGCAAACGTGGGCGGGTCGCCGCCATAGTCGCGGGCTGCCGCTTCGTAGAAGGCGCGCCGCGTAGGATGTTTGGGCGCAACCACATTGAACACGCCCTGCACCGCTTCCTGCTCAATAATCGCCCGAATAACCCCCACCACATCCTGCTGATGCACCATGTTCACCGGGCCCTCGGGACGCTTCACATCGGTGCGCCCGGCAATAAAGCGCCCCGGATGCCGCTCGGGGCCGAACAGTCCGCCCAGACGCAGGATCACGGCGCGCTCCGGGTACGCGGTGACAACGATCTGCTCTGCATCACGCACCGCATCTGCCGTAGATCGGCGCGGCGCGGGGGCCGTGTGCGGCGTGTGCGGGTCCACAGCCTCTTCGGTTACGGCGCCATTGGTCGGTGGATACACCCCTGTCGAACTGGTGTAGATAACACGCGCTACGCCGTGGGCCTGCGCCTGGGCCATAAGCATCGCAATTTGGTCGGGATACGGAGCCTCGTCGGCATTAGAGCGACCGGGCGGCAGGGTACAGATGAGCACATCGCTTTCGAAGAGCGCGGGGGCCGCAGGCGTAGGCTCAGGACGAAAGGCCATCACATACGATTCAATGCCTGCGTCGGCGAGCTCCGCCTGCCGCGATGAACGGGTGGTGCTGCCTTGAACGTGGTGGCCTTCTTGGACCAACACACGCCCTGTGGGGAGTCCGACCCATCCGCATCCAATGATGCTAATAGACAAGGAAACAGAGTGCTTCGATGACGTATCGGTCATACGAACGTGCGAGCAAAGATGCCTGAGAGTGCATGTAACGCGGATGCACCGTACGACCTGCTACTGATGCAGTTCGCTATCCATCGCCGATTCGGGCACGTCGTCGGTAGACGTTTTCTGCCGGATTTTGCTGGCTTCGTCGGGCATCATGGGAGGCGTCTCGGGTTCCGCACGTGGAAGCACAACCGTAAAGGTACTTCCCTCTCCTTCTGTAGAGTCTACCTTCACGGTTCCGCTGTGACGCTCTACAATCTTTTTCACAATGTACAGCCCCAATCCCGAGCCGCCCTCGTTTCCGGTAGGTTCGGGCGAGAGGCGTTTGAATGGAGCAAACAGGCCGTCTTGTTCGTGCGGACTCAGACCGGGTCCTTCATCAGACACGGCAATGTACACGTCCGATTCGGTTGCCGTTACGTCGATGTGGATATCACTCCCCAGCGGGGCGTACTTGACAGCGTTGCTCACCAGGTTGTTCACGGCTTCGCGAAGCCGGTCTTCATCCCCCATCACAAACACGTCAGACGCCGACGCGGGGCAGTGGATGGTCTGCTCCTTGCGCTTGGCCTGATCAGCAAAGCTGTGTGCAATAAGGGTTGCCATCGTGCTCACGTCTACCGCGCGGGTATCGAGATCGCCATGCACGCTGCTTGCGGCCGACGACAACAGGTTGTTGATTACTTCCATGGCTTCTTCTGCCGAGTTGTGGATCAGTGAGAGCCGGCGGGCAGTTACTTCGGGGTCGCGTTGCTCTTCCATGACGACCTCGGTGAGGGCGCGGATGCCAAACACCGAGTTCTTGAGGTCGTGCGCGGCGACCCCCAGCATCTTCGACTTCTCGTCCATGGTTTGTTGCAGCACCTTGTTGCTGCGAATGAGTTCGGCGTTGTAGCGCGCCAACTGACGGGCTTGCATCTGGATGTGTGCCGTACGCTGCTCCACCAACTGCTCCAGCCGCTCGTTGCGCCGCATGAGCCTGCGGATGCCCCACCCTACAGCAACG
>NZ_JAWOAR010000120.1:0-3188 GCF_046498435.1 Longimonas sp.
GCCGGTTGAGGGCGAACGCACTCCGCTAACGTATCCCTCCATTGGGGCATGGATCCCAGATCGTCTGCCGACAGCCGTCGGCATCCGTCTGGGATGACGGTGTGAGGGCATAAAAAAGCATTTCTGTATGTTCAACAGCGATCAGATGTATAGCACAACGCATTCGAAGACGACGTTGAGGAAGCGCTCGGGCTTCGGCTTGAGATCACTGAATCCGACTCCGAAGAGCCGGGTTTTTCTGTCGAGCCGAAGCGCTGGATTGTCGAACGCCCCCTCGGCTGGTTTGGGGGCTGGTTTGGGGGCTGGCGACGACTTGCGAAGGAGTACGAACGCCTGGCCGAGACGAGTACCGCCATGGTCCGGATCGCGTCACTACGATTGGCCCTTAGCCGCCTCTAACGGCATATCAAAACAGCTTCTAACGCATGAGATTGCGATGCGGGGAACGGGCATCCAATGAGTGAAGATACGATCTTGAGGGCTGCACTCAACCGGACCGCCCCGACTCATGGTGTGCCCCGACTCAGGGCATAACCTCGGCCCATAGAGCGTTCGAGTGGATCCCGCTTCAGAAGCGCCTCGGGATCTGCGGGCCTGCCCGTGGGGGTGGATCTGGTGGCAGATTGTCCTTGGCAGTAGATCGCGCTTGGCGATCGGTCGGTGTAGTTTTTGACTTGTGCGACTCGGACACGGAGGGCCAGTTTGCTTTTCATGGCTGCCTGTTGCGGATTGATGGTAGATAGACGTACATGCAGACGGCTCCCGCGCTCCAGTGCACAGAGGCCGCATACCAGCGCACATGCTCAAGAGACGGCGTTTCCACCACGTCGCCTGCATCCCGGATCCCTGCTCTTTATCTCCAAGCTTCGTATCTCCGAGTTTCTGCTCGTTGAGTTGCCGCTGGGAAGCAGGGCAGGAGCCGGTCAACACGCTATAGAACTGTGTTTTGAAGTCCTGGTACGTGCCGCTTCCTGCCCGTCCTCTGTGCCCTCTGCCGTGGACGGAGACAACGTAGCGTACTCCGACGGATCGAAGTCGGTGACGCGGCGGCGGAAGGCGGCGACGGAGCGGGGCCACAGCACAGCGTTGCGGCCGGAGGCGTCGAGGTACCAGCTGCGGCATCCGCCGTCGGTCCAGACCGTGCCCTCGGACCAGCGGTCAACCTGGCGCACGAAGCGGGACTGGGCGGCAGCGCGCGGCTCCACGGCGGCGGTCCCCGTGGCATTCATGTACCGCAACGCTCCGAGGATGTGTTCGACCTGCGACTCGATCATTGGCAGAATGGAGTTGTGGCCCAGACCGGTGTTCGGGCCACGCAGAAGAAACAGGTTCGGATACCCCGCCACCGTCGTACCCAGATGCGCCCGCGGCGCGTCGCCCCAGGTCGTCGACAGCGCTTGTCCGTTCCGACCGTAGATACTGCGACTAAAGGGCATCGTCGTCGACTGAAACCCCGTGCAGTAGACGATCACGTCGGCGTCGTGTGGCTCGGCGCCCAACTCTCTCACAGACGACGGCCCGGACACCCCCTCGGGATGGACCTCGCGCGCGGCGCCGTCAACGACGGTGACGTTTGGTTCGGACAGAGCGGCGAGGTAGGTGTCGGAGTGTAGGATGCGCTTGCAGCCGAGCCTGTAGTCGGGGATCAGCATCTCGCGCAGGTCGGGGTCTGAAATCTGACTCCGCATCCAGTACCGCACAAGCGGCTCTGCCAGGCGGGCAACGCGTTGGTCCCAGAAGAGCCATCCGGTGGCCTCGCGGAGGAGATGTAACGCGGCGCGCCAGGCTCGCATCAGCACTGGTACGCGGCGAAACAGGTCGTGAACCGCTGGCGGAATCTCCCGGTTGCCGTGCGGGATCACCCACGCCGGTGTGCGCTGAAAGAGCGTCAGGTGCTCGACGTGGGGCTGCAGCGCCGGCACGAGTTGCACAGCCGAGGCTCCCGTGCCGACGACGGCGACGTGGCGCCCGGATGGGTCGAATCCCTCAGGCCAATTGGACGAGTGAAACGCCTCGCCCTCAAAGCGCTCGTGCCCCGGCAGATCAGGAATGCGAGGCTGCGAATGGGCGCCGACGCCGCAGATGAGCGCCTGTGCCGTGTAGGCGCCCTCCGATGTCTCGATACGCCAGCGGCGCGCCTCTTCGTCCCATACCGCACGACGCACCGCATGCCCGAACCGGATGTGCGGGCGGACGCCGAACTGTGTCGCGCACTGCTTCAGGTAGGCGAAGATCTCATCGCGTCCTGCGAAGCGCTGACTCCAGTCCGCCTTTGGCGCGAAGGAAAACGAGTAGAGGTGCGAAGCGGTGTCGCAGGCGCAGCCTGGATAGTGATTCTCCCGCCAGACCCCGCCCACCTCATCTGCGCGCTCAAACACGACGAAGTCCGTCATACCCTCCTGCATGAGCCGAATCGCCGCGCCGAGTCCGGCGAAGCCTGTTCCAATGATCGCGACGTCGACCTCGGGCGCCCTGTCGGTATGCCTCATAGCGGATTCAGGGGGGGATGTGGATAGCATCTGCGTGGACTGCATCTACGCGGAAACAATCTGCGTATAAATGTTAATGCACACGCCGGGCGTACGATCTGTCTCCATCAAAATCAAACCTTGGGCGATTCTGGCCGGCCCTCGACATGGCGCGTTTGCCACGAGAGGTTCTCCAGCTATCCCATCAACCACATGCGGAGACGCGCCTTGGTAGCACGCCCCCGCAGAAGATCATTCAGAACCGATCGGTTTCATGTACGCCGGCTACCGCACCACGGTGATGCGCTCGGTGTCGGTATAGCCCGCCGTCTGCATCTGCAGGAAGTACGTCCCGCTGGCGAGCCCGCTCACATCGAGCTGCGCTTCGGTGCGCCCCTCCGCATTCGTGTCCACCACCGTGCGGATACGGCGGCCCAGCATGTCGTAGAGCGTGATGCGCACGTCCTGGCGTTCCGGCACCGCAAACCGCACCGTCGCCTGACTGCGCGCTGGGTTCGGGTACGTGGGCAAGAGTTCGGCCTCGGTCACCTGCCGCGCAATCGTCACCGCCTCGCTAAACGACTCCGTGCCGCCCGTGTCGATCTGGCGCAGGCGATACGAGAGGCTGTCGGCGGCGTAGGGCAGATCCGCGTCCTCAAACCGGTAGGACTGCGGGGTGTCGGTGGTGCCCGCGCCGTTTAGGCGAGCGATGGGTTCCCA
>NZ_JAWOAR010000168.1:0-9293 GCF_046498435.1 Longimonas sp.
CGCTAACGCTCCACATTCTGTCATTCTGAGGAGCGAAGCTAGGGCCGTAGGTCATGCCTGTTGTACGAAGGGGCCGATCGGTCATCCCTTGCGGGAATCTCCCCCACTGAGAGCCCAACAGGTGCAAGAAGGAGATTTTTCGACTCCGCTACGCTCCGCTCAAAATGACAACCCTGTAGGCGGCAACTTGGGTCATCTAACAAAAAAAGCGCCCCACACAGCGCCACGTACGGGCGCGCTGCATGGGACGCAGTCGTCGTCTCTACGATGGTGGCGGGATAGAGACGACGAGGACTCAGTACGTCGCTTCTACCTGATCCCGCGTTACAGATCGCCCCTTACTGGAACTGCGGATCCACAGGCGTTCCGGCCAGGTGATTCACGTAGTTGCTGATCGTTTTTACGCCGATCAGCCCCACAATTTCGTACAGCTCAGCGGTGGTAAGACCGGCCTCTTCAAACTCGGCGCGGTCTTCGTCGCTAAGCCAGCCGCGCTTGCCCAGAAGGCGCTTCGTGGCCCGGGCCAGCAGACGCTGTCGTCCTTCTTCGGGCAGACCGCCGTCGACCAGTTCTTCGATCACGTCGGCGTCGAGTCCGGCCTGGGCACCGGCGGCGCCATGGGCTTTGGTGCAGTAGTGACAGTCGTTATATCCCGAAACGGTCAGGATGACGAGCTGCTGCTCGGCGGGACTGAGCACGCCGTTGCTCAGGTGGCCGTTGGCTTTCAGGTAGGTTTCAGCGACGGCGGGGTTCTCTGATGCCAGTTCGTCGATGAGATTCGGAACGAAGCCAAACGCGTCTTTGGCGGCGTCGCGAACGGCATCGGCACGGTCTACAGTGGAGGTTGCCATATCAGGAGATCGCATTGGTGTGTAAAATACGAAGTACGCCGCGATGTTGCTCGCATGCGCGCCTTCTTTGTATGCTGCCCTCCTGCTGCGTTACGCCAAGACGTGCAACGAGGTCGTTATGTGCGTGTGGAAACATGAAAAGCTGTGTGTTTAGCGACATGCCGCCCCGGACACGTGCAGTGCCGATAGCATCCGCTCCAAAGATCGCCGGGGACGCAAGCGGTCCCCGGGCGATCATTGTAACCCACTAAACAGGTGCGAGCCTCGCAACGCGATGACATTCGTGAGCCGCAACTGCGTACGTCCTCTCCCTCTCACACGCATAAATCTTCACGCACGCATCATTCCTGATGTGTGCACGGCGCGTCGCATTCTATGCGCTTGCGTCCTATGTTGGAAGTGCTGCTTGCCTGTCTCATCCCCCTTGCTCTACTATGCCTGCCGACTACGCTGAATCGCGCCCCAACGTGCTGCTTCATGGCGGCACCGTAATCGATCCATACGCGGAAACCGCCACCCGCGCCGACGTGCTCATCCACAACGGGCGCATCGACACGGTATCCCCCGACCTCGATGTGGAGGTGGACGACACGGTGCCACGCGTGGACTGCTCGGGGCAGCACATTTCGCCGGGCTGGGTGGATATGCATGTGCATCTGCGCGAGCCGGGGTTCGAGCACAAGGAGACGATTGCCAGCGGCACGCGCGCGGCGGCGTTTGGCGGATTCACGGAGATCGCCTGCATGCCTAACACCAATCCGCCGCTCGATACGCGGGCGTCGGTCGGATTCGTGAAGCATCGGGCGGAAAAACAGCCCGTTGCGGTCCACCCGATCGGATGCGTCTCGAAGGAGCGCGCGGGCGAAACCCTGGCCGAGATGGCAAGCATGGCCGAGGAGGGGGCCGTGGCGTTTAGCGATGACGGCGCGCCTGTGCACAATGCCGGACTCATGCGCCGGGCGCTCGAATACAGCACCATGCTCGACGTGCCCATCATCAATCACATGGAAGAGCCGTCACTGAATCCCGATGGCCACATGCACGAGGGGGCGGTGGCTACGCGCCTGGGGGTGCCCGGCATTCCGGCGTGCTCGGAGGACGTGATGATTGCGCGCGACATTGAGCTGGCGCGCCTCACCGGCGGGCACGTCCATGTGGCACACATCGCCACCGCTCGCGGGGTAGAGCTGGTGCGCCGCGCGAAGTCCGACGGCATTGAGGTCACCGCCGAGGTGTGCACGCACCATCTGGCGCTGACCGACGAAGCCGTGGAGGCATCGGGGTTCTCCACGCATACGAAGATGCACCCACCGCTCCGCAGCGCCGCCGACGTATCCGCTCTGAAAGCGGGCCTGGCCGACGGCACCATCGATGCAATCTGCACTGACCACGCCCCGCATGCGCCACACGAGAAGGACGTGCCATTTCCCGAAGCGCCCAACGGCATTCTGGGGCTGGAAACGGCGTGGGGGCTCGTGGGACGCGAACTGCTGGCGCCGGGCGTGTGCTCGCTCATGCAGGCGGTGCAGGCGCTCACGGTCGCGCCGCGCCGTATTTTGCGCCTCCCCGCGCCCACGTTCGAGCCGGGCGCGGCGGCCAACCTCACCGTCTTCGATCCCGACACACGGTGGACGTTCACCGAGGGGCACATCCGCTCGAAGAGCCAGAATACGCCGTTTGTGGATACCGAGCTTGTCGGCAAAGCCCACGGCATCTATCGCAACAGCCAGTGGGTGGCGTGCGATGCGGTACCGGCGCGCTAACGGAGGCTGGTCTGCTCGTGCGAGAATGGAGCGACGTATCCGTTTGCAATCTGTCGTCCTGCATGAGGACGAGGCGGAGCCATGCGACGTGGTCGGTTTTGGTTGTAGATTGTCTTTACGATGGAGCGCCAGCCGGCTGTGCGAGAGCCGGGTTGATCTTGATCAGATGCGTCTCTCCCAATATCAGGCCCGTCATGCCTCCTTGGGTGTCAGCGTAGCCACCGGCAGAATCATCTCCTCCAGCGACGCACCGCCGTGCTGGAACGTGTCGCGGTAGAGCTTCTCGTAGTGGTGAAAGTTGGTCGGATACACGAAGTAGAAATCCTCCTTGGCCAGGATATAGTTCGTGTTCATGGCCGGAGCGGGCAGTCCGTACGTTTCCGGATCGCGTACGTAGATCGCTTCCTCTTCCTCGCATTGCAGGTTGCGCCCGTGCTTGTATCGGAGAGCGGTTGAGGTTTCGCGGTCGCCAATCACCTTCGAGGAGCGCAGGCTCAGCACCGCGCCATGATCGCTGGTGAGGACCACCGTGCAGTCGCGCTCCGACAGCGTTTGCAGTGCATCCAGGAGCCACGAGTGCTCAAACCAGGTGCGGGTTAGTGAGCGATACGCGGCCTCGTCGGGAGCCAGTTCTTTGAGCACATCCGAGTCGGAGCGGCTGTGCGCCAGGATATCCACAAAGTTGACGACCACCGCGCTCAGGTCGTGCTGCGTCAGGTTCTGCGCCTGACTGGCGAAGTTGCGTCCGTCTTCGGTAGCGATCAGCTTATCGTAGCGCATGCTCAGGTCGTCGAGGCTGCGCCGCTCCATGAAGTCGTGCAAGAGCGCCTCCTCATACTGATTGCGGCTGTGCTCCTCCTCTTCCGCCTTCGCCTGCAAATTCGGGAAGCGCTCGTCCAAATCGAGCGGCAGGAGTCCGCTAAAGATCGCATTGCGCGAGTACGGCGTGGCCGTCGGCAAAATGCTGTAGTGGAAATCTGTTTCGATCTGGAAGTGCGGACGCAGCAGCGCTTCAAACTCCAGCCACTGATCGTAGCGCATGCAGTCGATCACAAAAAACACCACCGGCTGCTCCCCCAGCTTGGGAAAGACATGCTCGGGGAGGACCTCGTGGGAGAGCAAGGGCCGGTCGCTGTGCCGCCGGGGACGATCCAAATCCGCGATCCAGTCGGGATACGTGGCTTCGATGAACTCACCAAAGCGCCGATTTGCTTTCTTGAATTGATCGTCGAAGATCTGGCGGGCGCCCTCATCGCCGGTGAGCGACAGGTCGTAGTTCACCAGGCGCTGGTACAGCGTGCGCCACGACTCGGCATTGTCGGTCTGGCTGATGGTGCGATCGATCTTGCCAAACGACTGCAGGTACTGCTCCGACTGCGACTCCTGCTGCAGGCGCGTCCGCTCCAGCACGCGTTTACACGTCAACAGAATCTGGCTCGGGTTTACCGGCTTCGTCAGGTAATCGCTGATCTGCCGCCCCAGCGCCTTCTCCATGAGGTCCTCCTCCTCGCTCTTGGTGACCATCACCACGGGCACCTCGGGGCGCGTTTCCTTGAGCTCTACGAGCGTCTCCAGGCCGTCCATGCCCGGCATCTGCTCATCCAAGAACACAAGCGAAAACGGTTCCTCGCGCACCAGGTTGATGGCGTCGGCCCCGTTCGATACGGTGGAGACGTCGTAGCCTTTGTCTTCCAAAAACATGACATGGGGGCGAAGCAGATCGACTTCGTCGTCGACCCAGAGCAAGCGTGGGGCATCGGCCATAGGGCGTTACAGCAGTTTGGCATAGGGGGATGCGGTTGCGCGCTCGTACCTTTCGGGGCGCGGTTTTGATTCAACGCGGCATGCGGGCAACCTATGCATCCCCCCGTACCGTAACAAACTGTCCATTTGCTTTTTGGATGCAGCCCCCACAGCGTATGTCGAACCAATCAATTGGACTCTCAGACCGCGTGCACGACTATCTGCTCGATGTGTCGCTACGCGAGACGGAGGTGCAGCGCCGCCTGCGCGCTGAAACGATGCAGCACCCCAAGCACGACATGCAGATCGCGCCCGAACAAGGCCAGTTCATGCAGCTATTGGCCCGTCTGGTGGATGCAAAGCGCGCCCTGGAAATCGGCGTGTTTACTGGATACAGCGCGCTCTCTGTGGCCTACACGCTGCCCGACGACGGCACACTCGTGGCATGCGACATCAACCGCGACTATACCGAGGTTGCCGAGCACTATTGGAACGAGGCCGGCGTGGCCAACCGCATCGACCTGCGCATTGCCCCGGCCATCGATACGCTCCAGGCCCTGCGCGAGGACGGCGCCGAGGGTACGTTCGACTTCGTGTTCATCGATGCCGACAAGATTAGCTACCCGGACTATTACGAGCACAGCCTGGCGCTGGTACGGCGCGGCGGACTCATCCTGCTCGACAACATGCTCCGCGATGGCCGCGTGGCGGATCCCGACCTTGACGACCTTGACGACGCCTCGGTGCAGGCTATTCACGACCTCAACGAACAGCTCCACACCGACGAGCGCATCGACCTGAGCCTCCTCCCAGTGGCCGATGGCCTCACGCTGGCCCGCAAGCGGTAGATGCTCCAGAAGTCGCCCGGGATATCCGCCGGGGACCGCTCGCGTCCCCGGCGGTTTTTGTGCCGCCTGCTTTCGGGACCACTTCCGTCCCCGGTGTGGAGACAAAGAAGGCATGCGTCCGCACGCCGCCCGGGATATCCGCTGCGCTCCTGATCCCGGGCTAAGGAGACCCCTCGATTCTGAAATACCCATAGCCGGAGACCGCTTGCGTCTCCGGCGACGTCTCGTCAATCGCCTCACGGTTCCGATATAGCCTCGCAGCGTTTCCACAAGCGATTGGTGGTGTGGTGTTCTTTCTGACGAGCTACATAGTCGAGGAGGGGCTCCATATGACGAGGTGAAACCGTGAATGCACCATATCCCGACTGCCAGCGGAAGGTATCCTGTCCTATTGCCTGACGCACACGGTAGCAGCTTCCGCTCTTTGCTGCGCGTGCGAATTGGGTCACTGATAGGGTGGGAGGCAAAGCGACGACCAGGTGCACGTGGTCCGCAATGCCACCGATGCGTATCAGACGCCCGTTCACCGACTCGGTTTTCGCACGCAGCGCTGCATACAGCAATGGCTCCACACGAGGTGTAATGAGCGGGTACCGCCGATATGTAGCTGTTACGATGTGGTAGTACAATCGCGTGTATGACATAGCGCAAGAGGTGACACCATCAGCAAGGTCTTTCACGTAACGACACTTCAAGGCGCGTTTCGTAACGCGGCATAGTCCCTCAATTCTAAAATACACATAGCCGGGTAACCTGTGCCGACCACTGTCGGTATCGCTCGCATCCCCGGCGGTTTTTGTGCCACCTGCTTTCGGGACCACTTGCGTCCCTGGTGTGGAGACAAAGAAGGCATGCGTCCACACGCCGCCCGGGATATCCGCTGCGCTCCTGATCCCGGGCTAAGGAGACCCCTCGATTCTGAAATACCCATAGCCGGGTAACCTGTGCCGACCACTGTCGGTATCGCTCGCATCCCCGGCGATCTTTATCCCGAACGCTTTCGGCCCCGCTCGCCCCTCAACGTCATGAACACCTACCCTACCACGGCGTGCGGCAGGCTTTGCGTTCGGGCAGTGCGTTCTGCATCCACGCGCGGCGCTGCTGCTGGCGTTGTTGATACGCTGGTACGCCTTGCCCAATTGGCGAGCCGGGCGGCGTGTTGAGGGCGGGGGCGGCCGTCTCCGCTTCGTAGTCGCGGTTCAGGAAGCGCTCGATCTGGTCAAGAAGGTGGGCGTGATGCGCTTCGGGGATGGGGGGCGTGTTGCTCCGGTGGGACTCAGGCACGTCTTCCGTCTGGCGGTTCAGCCACGTACGGATCTCGCGAAGGTGCCAGGTGAGATGCGCGCGCACCTCGGGGGCAGTGTCTTCATGCACGGCATGCTCCAAGAGCGCATCCGTCCATACGCGCTGCACAACGTATTTGAGCGCCTGGTTGTCGGCACTCTGGGGCGCGCCCTCTTCGTTCCAGTCCCATACTGCTTCGGTAACGCGGTCGAGTACCTCGTGGAGCACAGGCGACTGGCGCGTTAGGCGTGCGGTGCGTTCGGGATGCAACAGCTGGTCGAACACCATGGTGGCCACGATCTCGGCGGGCGCTGTGGCGTCGAACGGGAGGCCGGTGTGACCCGGAAAGAGTTCGCGGTTCGATGGGTAGCCCGGCGGACGCGGCGGGATCTGTGTGCGGGCCGCTTCGGGCAGACGCAAGGCTTCGGGCTCTACAACGCGGAGCAGCGCATCGAGCGCATCCTGCTGGGTGCCCGACGATACACGGCGGGGCGCGGCCTCCGCATCTCCCCGAACCGAATAGCTGTACGTGAAGCCGCCCAGCAGCTTGGCCGTGGCCTGCACCTGGTAGCGATGGCGCAGGTAGAGCGGCACGAGCACCTCCTCCATGAGCGCGTGCGGTTCGCCGGTGCGAATAACGGATTCGTCGAAGTTGTCGAGGGCCGTCTGGCGCACCTCCATTTCGTGTTCGAGCGCCTCGACCATGTCGCTACCGTTGTCCCACAGGTTGGCCTGCGGATGCGCGGCGCCTGCCGGACGCGCATCGGCGTCGCTGATGTAGGTAAGCTCTTCCTCGTCGTACTCCTGCATGATTCGGGTGAGCAGTTCATCCTCCGACTCGCCCTCTTGGGGATACGCATAGCCGTAGCGGATCGCGATATCGTCCCACGCGCCCATGCCGCTGGCATACGCATCGTCGAGCGTGACTGCGCCGTCGTCATCGAGTGTGGCGTAGGGTGCAGGGTAATCCATCACCGAGGCGCGGTTTTGGGTGGAGGCCGCAAAGTTGTGCTGCAACCCAAGCGTGTGGCCGATTTCGTGGGCCGAGAGCTGCCGGATGCGGTCGAGCGCCATATCGAGCATCGGATTGTCATCGTCGGGCAATCCCGCTGCGTTCTCGCCCGTGTATGGCGCGGTGAGCCCCTCCGCCAAAAGCAGATCCTGCCGCACGCGCAGCGAGCCCAGTACGATGTGCCCCTTGAGGATTTCGCCCGTGCGCGGGTCAGTGACGGAGGGCCCGTAGCTCCACCCGCGCGTGGAGCGATGCACCCACTGAATCACGTTGTAACGGATGTCCATCGGGTCGGCGTCGTCGGGCAGCATCTCGACCTGAAACGCATCGCGGTATCCGGCCGCCTCAAACGCCTCGTTCCACCAGCGCGCGCCATCGAGCAGGGCCGTGCGCACCGGTTCGGGCGTGCCCGGATCGAGGTAGTACACGATGGGCTCCTCGGGCGTGCAGAGGCCATCGGTGCCGGGTTCGTCGGCACACTCTAAGCGATGGCGCGGAATGAAGCGCTGCGTCAGGTCTTCGGTGAGCGGCGCGGCGTAGTCTTCGTAGCTGAAGCTGTAGAAGCCCGAGCGCGGATGGTGGGCGCGCTGCGAAAAACCGTCTGCATCGGGCAGTTCGACGAATGAGTGGCGCATGCGTAGGCTGAATGAGGTGGGCGCGGCGGCTGTGCTGCGAACCTCGGAGCCAGGCGTGTCATCGGTCACGAAGGTGAGGCGCGCCTCCATCTCCGTGTTTTGTGGAAATGCCCCGGTGCGGTCGATGTCGGGCGTGCTGCGACTGCGCTCCAGCTGGTACGCCCCCTGATTGCTCTGCTGAAGCTGTTGCGCCGCGCCATGCACATCGCGCACCACGAAATCAGTCGCCTCCACCAGCACCCGATCGTCGGTTTGCGCCGCTACGTCGAATCCCCAGAGCACGCCATCTGCAAATGCATCGTCAACGGCCTGGCGCTCGGCGGGGTTATCGGTGTCGGCACGGTACGTCTGGTTGGGTTGCACGAGCAGCACCTTGGGGCCCACGCGCTCGAACTGCACGACCCGCGTATCGCCGGGCTGACCGCGATCGAGCCCCACGTCGTTGGAGCCGAGTCCGGCAGTGAGGTAGTTCACGTACAGGAAGTCTTCCTCGAACGCGTCGATTTCCATCCAAAGGGTGCCCGCCTCTGCATCCCAATAGAGCGGCACAAAGCCGTCCATGCGTTCCATGCCATCGGTTTTCTCATCGATGGACGGTCGGTCTTGCGCGGATACGGGCGCAATGAGCAGAATCAGCAGAAGGGTGAGCGTCGAAGCAGTGCGCATAACGTAGGCGGAGCGGGTGGAGACACACGGGTTCTAAACATACAACACGTATGGCTCAGACGAAAGGGTGGGCGCCCTCATGCGTGCGGAACCCATGGCCCCGCAAATCGGTGGCTATATGCGGCGCAATACACAGCCAAGCGGGCCCGTAGCTCAGGTGGTTAGAGCAGTCGACTCATAATCGATCGGTCGCAGGTTCAAGTCCTGCCGGGCCCACCAGTCATGTCTGCATCTCTTTTGCGTACAGTCCTTTACGAGCGGGTGGGTAGAGCAGAGGTAGAACAAAGTAGGCACGGTACCATCGCTTTCAGTGTAGAGAGTAAACTTTCAGGCTAAATCAGGTAAAATGGGGCTTCGCATTTGAGGAGCCTTTTGTTATATTAAGAATATCAAGGCTAAACCGTTTTCAGCGATCTGTAGAAGTGAACGGTTCGTTTTCTTTCCCAGACTGCATGGATCATGTCCAACACATATCCGAATCCTCCGCTCAA
>NZ_JAWOAR010000184.1:0-13762 GCF_046498435.1 Longimonas sp.
CCCGCCACTGGGCCATCAGCCGTAACATCAATCGAAACTTGTGCTTCCGCCGAAACAAGGCCGAATACATTGGCGACCACGTAGGTGAAGCTGTCAGCACCTACATAGCCGCTGTCGGGGGTGTAGGTCGCTTCGCCATCTGTGATGTCGACAGATCCATTTGTTGGACCGTCTACGACTGAAAAGGAGCTTACATCAATGTCGAACCCGCGTCCATCTACCAGGTCTGCCAGATTGATGTTGAGTGCAACGCCGGCCGTCGTTTCGAACGTGCCATTGCCTGCATCGGGTGGGGGGGCTTCTTCGGTGGTAAATGTTTCGAGGGCTCCTGTCGTTGTACCGTTGGTGCCCGTTGCTTCGACATAGTACTCGTATTCCGTTTCGGGGTCGAGGTCGTTGGTTGGGGCTGTGATAGATACGTTGTCGGTGCCCGTAAGCGGACTCGTGTCAGCGGGTACGGTAAGCAGCGGCTCGCTGGCCCCTGCTTCCTGCACCACGAAGGTGTAATCGACCGGATCTTGACTATAAGGGTTGGCCGTGGCGTTGAGCGTGGTGCTGTCGGGACCTACATCGGTTGCTGCGTCGGTAAAGGCCAGCGGTGTTGCGCCCCCTTCAAACGCTCCCATATCGACTTCATTGGCCAGCAGTCGAGTTGATCCGCTTCGGTCCACGGGAAGCGGCTCGCTGGTATCGCCATCGTCGTTCAGGTCGAGCGCATCGGTTGGGAGTTGGTTGGAATCGGCAGCATCGATGGCGGGTGAGTTGCCTTCTACGCGGTGGTCGGCGGTAAACTGGGGGGAAGCGTCGATATTGTCGGATCCGGCACCGGTCCACCCGTTTTCGATGAGGCTGCTGTTGATGGTAATGGCCTCTTCTGCTTCCGTATTCTCGGACTGCAGCGGGGGGTTGCTTCCCCCAATAATGCTGTTTTCAATGGTGAGTGCCGATTCAGTATTGAGGGTGCTGCCAATGAGTGAGCGCGTTGCATCGCTGGCACGCCAGGTGCTGTGTGCAAGGTCGAGATTGACCTGTCCCCCTTCATTTGCGAAGGCCAATAGCCCCTCAGCCTCTACTGGAGGCTCGGAGGCTCCGGTACCTGTAATCTGGTTTCCGGTTAGAAGCGCGTTGGCAACACGAACTGTGGTGCTGGATTCAGTTGATCTCGCCCCCGCGGCCATGCCAGCGGCGGTACTGCCTGCTTCGTTGTCTTCGATCGTCAGGTTGGCCAGCGTTGCATCGAGCGTTCCGCCTGAGCGGGACTCGAAGCTTAGCCCTCCGCCCGCCTCGGTTGCAGTGTTTGACGCGAAGGTGACTTCTTTCAGCGTGAGTGTGATGCTCTCTCCATCAGCCAAGACGGCCATGCCGCCGTTGGCGAATGCACTCGTATTATTTTCGACACGGACCGATTCGAAATCAGCGCTACAATTTTCGCAGTAGAGTCCGGCAGCGGTATTGCCGCTTGTGCTTTCCGAGGTGTTATCGACGATGCGCAGTCCGCCTAACTCGGACGCCCCGCCGCGCACATAAAGTCCTGCTGCTCGCGGAGGCGATGGGGCCACAGTTCCGCTGGTTTGTTCTGCCTGTTGCTGTGCTTCGGGTGACGGTCCGGGGATTTCATTTTCGAGGTCAGGCAATTGTCCATCAGAGATGGTAAATCCCTGCAAGGCGGCTCCCATGGCACCAGATAGGGGCGCATCGAGCACAGCGACCCCGTTGCTGTTTGTCTCAGCGCCCAGTTCACCGCTAAGCACTGTGTTGTTGGTAGCCGGGTCGGGGTTGCGCTGGCTGGCATCGGTTTCGCCCCCGCTGAATCCGCCCAGTACGCGCGTTCCGTCGGGGATGACGAAGCTTGCAATCTCGGGTGGAATGGACGTATCGCCCGACTGAAGTCCGGGGCCATCGTCGGGGGTGTAGGTGCCTTCGGCCACCCAGACAGCGACCTCGCCGTCAAGACTTCCTACATCAGCACCATCAGCAGCGGCGGCGCGAGCGTTGTGGAGGGTCTGGAGAGCGCCCTGTAAGGTGCGATATGGATTGGCCCACTCGCTGCCTCCGGTATCGTCGCTTGCCGACGCATCAACGAAGAGCGTGGCATTGGTCGGCGTAATTCCGCCCTCGTACGCGCCCATGTCCAGTTCGTTGCCTAAGACACGGTCATTGCCCGCCAGATCGTTCTCATAGAACGGCGCAGTTTCTTCCAAAGGATCAGATGGAATAAGGCTTTCCACTCCGTTGTCGATTGCGGGGGAGGCCCAGTTGAGGCGCACATCCCCTTCGGTTGTGGGCGTGTTTTGGGGGTTGGTAGCTTCGGCAAAGAGGGGATTGCCGCCCATGTTGCTGCCCTCATTGGTTCCGAGCGCGGTGTCCCAGGAACCGCCCTCGAAGGCGCCCTGAATCAGTGATGCTTCAAAGCTGGCGGCTACGGATCCATCTTGAAACACCTCACTGCCCTCGTTTCCGGCTTCGCTTCCTGCAAGGATGCTGTTGGTAACGAACAATCCGCCGGCCTCGATGCTATGGTAGACGCCTCCACCTGTATCAGTGGCTTCGTTTCCGTGAATGGTGGTGTTGTAAAGCTCGCCGACTACCGTTGCTGAAGAAACGCCTTGCAGGGCAAGTCCGCCTCCTTGCGTGGCGCGGTTTCCTTGAAGTACCGTGTTGGCGACTCGTATTTCTACAAATGCTTCCACAGCTCCACCTTCCAAGTGCAACCCGCCCCCCGACTGCCCGGCTTCGTTTCCGCGTATGACGACGTTTCGAAGCGTAGGCGTAACCTGGGCGCCTTCAGACAAAAGATGCACCCCGCCCCCATTTTGACTGGCGTAGCTCCCCTCGATGATTACATTGTCGAGAAGTGGCAGGCAGAGGTTGCGGCATTGCACCCCGCCTCCATTTTCGTTGCCTGTTTCGTTTGCGTTGCCCCCTGTTATCGTCAGTCCTTCGAGACGGGTATCGTTCGTTACTCCATCAAGAACGACCACATGGTAGCTATTGCCAGCAAGGGTGCCGTCGCCGTCAATGTCGCCACTTAGCACGGTTGTAGACGGGTCTACGGGGGTGGGGCGCTCGTCGAAGTTTTCCTCCTCGCCTTCGAATCCCCCAAAGATTTTGATGTCGGTGGCAATGACGAACGAGCTGTCGCGGTCGCTGAGGTCATCAGTGGGTACGTATGTGCCCTGGGCGAGCCAGATCTCATCGCCACTTCTTGCATCTTGCAGAGCACGACTAAGCGATGCATACGCGTTCTCCCACGAGTTGCCAATGTCTTCATTGCCGGGATCGGTAGTGGCATCGGCGCGCACGAAAATGGCGTTGTCGCTGTCCTGGGCATGCGTCAGGGGAGGGAGCAGTGCCATGAAGAGCCCCAGACCAAGCATCAGCAACCACCCTGCTCCCCGATGGGGGGAGGCAGCAGGCCGGGCGAAGGGCAGCGTTGAAAGGGCGTGTAGCAACCAAGACATAGGCACAGAGGAGAAAGAATCCAGAGCACGAGGCGCGGGTCTGCCAGACTGGCAATCAATCAGCGGGGCTGCGGTCGTGTTGGGGGATTGGGAGGCGGGGGAAGTTCAGTGTCGGGGACGCCCCCTACGTCCTCCACGGGCGTGCGGCGATCGCCGTCCATGAGGTCGTTGATGCCAAGATATCCGCGCCCCATATGCCCTAAGCGCTGTTGTAGCAGCCGAGCGGCGGCTTGCGTGGGAGCCGCCGCTGCAGAAAGCGCCTTTTGCGGGGCTCCGCCTGCTGCGCTCAGGCTCTCTGCCTTGATAGCCCGTTGGGAAGCAGCCTCGAAGCCGGGGTCAATGTCGGTGGCTTTGCGGTAGTGTTGCACGGCAGCCTCGAAGTTGCCCTGGTCTTCCTCCAGGAGTCCGTTGCTGAACGCAAGAAAGGCATCGAGGCTTTCGGTAGGAACAGGAGCAATGGCGGCGCGCTCTTGGCTGGTGAGCGACACGTCGAGCGCATCGATCAGTGCCAGCACCAGGTCTTTCTGAAGTGCGAACAGGTCAGCCAGATTGCCAGTCTGCGTAGGCACATCGGGCGAGGTTTCGCTGTCGAGCTCCACGACCGTCATGTCCATGCGAATGTCTTCGGCCTGTGTAACGCGGTAGGAGCCCCCGGCCAAGCGCCCTGCTCCGAGCAGCCGCCCTACACGGGGCGCAGAGCGCTGGTTCACGTACTCCGACTGCCCGAACTCCAGTTCATTCAGAATGGCTTGCAGCCGAACGCGCTCAACTACGCGCAGGTCGCTCACGTTAGCGAGGTCGGTAATGAGCATTTCGGCCAGGCCCCGTCCCAGCGGCTCGTACTCTTCAGACACGCCCTGGTAGTTCAAGGGCAGCACCGCCAGGATGCGGGGAGACACCTGCTGGTCGGCAATGTCGGCCTCGCGTGTCATCATTTCCCGGATATCTTTTTGTGCACGCTCACGCACGAGCCATTCGTAGCGGCCCTCCATGAGCTGGCGGTACCGCGACGATTCGGGCACTTGGTCGTACTGGCTGAACAGCTCCAGCGCCGCATTTTCGCGCCCCACACTTTCGCTTGCCATGCCCAGATAGAAGAGCGTTTCAGGGTCATCGGGAAGATGCGAGTAGGCGCGTTTCAGTCTATCGTAGGCCTGATTCTCGCGTCCGGTCTGCATGTAGATGCGCCCCAGGTTGCGTAACGCCTTCCCATCCGAGGGGTCCTCGTCGAGGCGCTGCTTAAGCGTTGCGACCTCGTCCGTGTAGTCGGCAGGGTCTTCGCTAAACGAGAGCTCCGACGACCCACATCCGGCTGCCATGACGACAAGTCCTGCCGCCAAGACAACTCCAAAGAGGGTTGCTGTTGCTGTTTGTAGCGCGTTTGGCACTCGTACCGCTATTGGCATAGGCCACACCGAGGCTTAGTTCGTGGAATTGGAGGAGGCGTTGGTGGCGTCGATCTCACCACTCAGGGCCAGCATGGGGCGCAGGCTCTCGGCTTTGCGTTCGGCACGTGCAAACGAGTCATCGTGATCGGTTGCCTCCATAAACTTCTCGAAAGCCGCTCGGTAGTCGCCCTGCTCCATGTGCTCCAGCCCGTCAGAATAGGCCATCATCGCATCCAGCGAGTTGGTTTCCTCGTTGCCGAGTTGCGTTTCTTCGGTTTCAACGTTCACCGCACGGGTGATATTCTGGCTCAGCTCTTCGATCAGTTCGAAGAAGTTTTCCGCTTCGCCTGTGACCTCTTCGCCGAGCAGCACCTCGCCGGTTTCTACTTTCACCACCCGCGCACTGATGCGCATCTGGTCGTTCAGAATAATGTAGCTTCCAAACACAACAGCGTTGGCCCCCAACAGCTCGCCGGTACGCACCGCTGTTGACTGGTCGACCACGTCTTCTTGGCGTTGCAGCTCCAGTTCATCGAGCAGCCATTGGATGCGCTCGCGTTCAATCACCTTCAGGTCAACCCCATTATTAATCGAGTTGATCATCATCGAAGGCAGCCCCTTGGTTAGCCCGTCGAAGCGCTCGCGTTGATCCACCGAGTTGTTGGTAAAGTCCATAATGGCAAGGGTTTGCAGGCCTGGGTCTTCCTGCTCAACCTGATATTCGCCGTCTTGTGCATCGCGCCGGGCCTCGTAGTAGAGTTCGATGAGGGGCGGCGGTTCATCGTCGGCATCCAACTCAACAATAGGCGGCTCCAGGCGAATCAACTCATTCATCGCCTCACGGGCGGCCTGGTCCTCATCTTTGGCAATGTAGGAGCGCCCCAGATACCGAAACGCCTCAATGCGCGTCTCTGAGTCGTACTCCGAGGAATGGGCAACCTCAGAAAAGAGATCGATGGCTTGGTCATAGTTTGCAAACATGTACTCATCTTTGGCCTCCTCCATCGTTGCGTTTTGCGCAGCCACAGGAGCGGCCATACAGATAAGCAGGGCGATGCCTCCTACGAGCAGCCCCAGCCCGGCGAGCAAACGAGACGAGTGGGGAGTATCGGTTGTGTGTTGCATGGCTTACACCTCTTTCGTTAAAGAACAGGTTACGAACGCAAAACCGCCGTCGCACCAGGTACGCGACAGTCTAAAGAAAAGAAAACAAACCCATAAGTGCAATAATACGTGTGCTTGTGGCGCTTTTATATGTACACCATACCTGTGTGCTTGAGATGCGCAAGAGGGACACAGGGTGTGTTCTTTCCCAACCATGGGCATTCATCCAAGCGCACCAGGCTGCCCTATCCGGACATTCGCCTCGTTGCCATCATCTATAGTTCTCTTGCACGGTGTCTCGCAGTGGCTCATGCCCGCATCGCCCAGCGATCGTTCGCCATGCGTCTTTTCGCTACACTCTTTTGTCTGCACTATAAGAACCCTCTCGTCTTGGGTCATTGTGGCACCACCAGGTGGAAAGTTCCGAACGCCGACCGTTCAGGATTAGAAGCGCGCCTCTCGCCAGAGCGCTCCATCGCACATCCCTAAAGCAGGATCTCTGCGCGCGTGACCTGAGATGCTTCACTCTGTTCAGCAAGACGTTCGTTCAGCGGACGCTATTCGGGATGGCACTGTACCCCTCACATCTCGGCTCGACAAGTAGAATTATAGTAGCTGTTAGTTGCAAGTGCCTCAGAACGGGTTGTGCTATAGGTTCAGAAGTCGCACAGCCCCCCAACGCCCGTCATCCAGATCCTGAATCGAGTTCAGGACAGGCAAGGCGCCCCTGGCGCCGCTGATCCGGGATCCATTCGCCGTTTGAGGGCGAACTCACCCCGCTAACGTATCCCTCCATTGGGGCATGGATCCCAGATCGTCGCTCCGCTCCGTCTGGGATGACGGTGTGGGGGCATAAACAAGCATTTCTGCATGTTCAACAGCGATCATATGTATAGCACAACGCATCCTCAGAGAGTCCCCCCGGACAATCCCGACGGCTGTCGGGAGCTGATCCGGAGCCGAGCGAAGCGAGGGCCGAAGGTCATGCCTGTGGTACGCACGAAGTAATCTACTCCTTGCTTAATAACTCAATCCTTTTAGGGATAACGACTACTGAATTATCGTTGGCAAAGCCCTAAGCAGCTGGCTACCGTTTTTAATCTGTAAATGTAATTGCGTATTCAACCGGTTCAAATGAAGGCTCTACCGTCAAGGAATACGTGTATCCGGTAAACCGATCGCGTTCTTCGGTGTCGCCCCGCATGATGCGTACTGCGCCCCCGCTTAGGATTCGGTCTTGCCGATCAACGCGTACCTGAATCTCATGTGTGCCCGGATCCAGGTACAGGGGCTCTTCAAGAGGGGTGGTACGGCCGGTGCGCTCGCTGTTAAGCCACACGCTGCCCCACGGTTCGCTGTTTACATTCACGGGATGCTGAAAGTAACACTGCATCTCTTCGGTCTGGCCTGCCTGCAGATCTACGGTGGTACGTACGCTTCCATATTCGGGATGGGTGCACTCAACCTGTTGCGTTCCCGCCTCCACGTCAAACCGCCCCTGATTCGATGAAGACTGATTTCCTACCGTTACGGTGCCGCTGGGCTGCGCTTGCACCTGAAGTGTGGCTGTGGTATTAGACTGCGAACTGGACGTAGTTGTCTCTGCACCTTCCGTGTTCTCTTGCGACGATGCGGGCGCCTCCTGAGGCGATTCCGTGTTGGATGCCAGGGGAGCCTCTTCGGTGAGTGATGCCGAAAGCTGGAGCGGGTCGTCTTCGGTATCGGCAGTAAGCATGGTATCGATAGGCACGTACCCCTCTTTTTCGATACGCACCATCCGCTCGCCTGTGGCGATCTGCACCGTGCTATCGAGTGGCGTTGTCCCCACCGCCTCTTCATCTACAAACACACGTGCATCAGACGGCTCCGTCTCTACGCGGAGTGGCACCTGCCCCTCGGTCAGGTCCAGGTCGCTGAGCGTCTCGGTGTCTCCTGCCGATACGCTTAGTGTCGTGTCGATGGGCATGTATCCCTCCTTGACGACGCGCATCTGTATCGGGCCCGCCGCAAGTGGGTAGTTGTCGAGCGGGGTGACGCCGACCGAGTCGCCATCAATGTACACGGTAGCAGCATCGGGGTCGGTTGTTACAACCACGCGTGCGGTGTCGGGAGTGCTGCCTCCCAGCCACCATATGCTGCCAATGCCTATGAGGAGAACCACGGCAGCCGCGGCCCACATGACAGGCGAACGTGCAAGCGGTACTCCGTCGTCTTCGTGACCGGTTTCATCGTCATTGGGGCGGGCAGCCTCTGCATCGACTGTTGGCGTTGAGGAGGCAAGCACCGTTTCGCCGCCTACAGTGGGCGCTGTGGCGGTTGGGTCATCATCATTCGGGGTTGCCAGTACCGTCTCGTCCGCTGGCGCGGCATCAGGCATGTCGTCAACGTCGATAGACGGTAACTCGGCGGCCCCGGTGGACTGTTGTGGAGGCGGGGTCCCTTTGGGATCTACTTCAGCCTCTTCCTCAAACGTCTCAATGACCGCCATCATTTCGTCGGTGCTCTGATAGCGGTCGGCTTGTTGTTTTGCAGTGGCTGTGGTAATGAGTTCGACCAGCAGATCAGGCAGATCGGCCCGGTAGTCGGTAGGTGGAGGTAGATTGCCCTCTACCACCTTGCGCATGATGTCGAAGTCGGTTTCGGTATCGTCGAACGGCAGCGTACCCACCAGCATCTGGTACACCACCATGCCCAGCGCATAGATATCGCTGGTATCATCGACTGCCTCAATATCCGAGATCTGCTCGGGCGACATGTACTTGAGCGTGCCGCCCTGCCCGCCCTGCGTTACCGTTTTCCCCGTGTCCTGCTTCCGCATCTTGGCGATGCCAAAGTCCGTCACCTTCACCATACTGTCTTCCGTCAGCATGATGTTCTGCGGTTTGATGTCGCGGTGAATGACCCCCGCCTTGTGGGCATCGCCAAACGCCTGAAGCATCTGCTTGAACAGCGGCAGCGCTTCCTCAATGGCAAGGGGCCCGTCGTTGAGGCGGTCGTCGAGCGTTCCGCCATCGACATACTCCATCACAATGAGCAGCCCCAGGTCCGTTTCGCGCAGGGCATACACGCTTACGATGTGCGGACTGTCAATGCGTGCTAAGGCCCGCGCCTCGGCCCGAAAGCGGTGCAGAAACATGTCGCGATTTGCTTGCGACGGATTGACGCGCTTAATAGCTACCGGACGCGAGAGCGCTACATCTTCGGCTTTGTAGACTACCCCCATGCCACCGCGTCCCAACACGCTCTGGATGCGGTATCCATCTACAACTTGTCCAACGGCATCATCCTTCATAGGGGGGCGGTGCTACAGCATCTGCTCGTACAACGAAGTGGGAAGGCGTTACCATACAGTCCGCTATCATGAATCCGAGCGCTCAGTTACAATTTCGTCTTTCTCCACGCCCCACGAATCGGCCATGCGCTCCAGATACGCTTCGGTAAAGGCTGGGCGGTAGACTTCCTTCTCGAGTGCGCTGGGTGCCTGCTTACGAAGCTCTTTCCACTGGTTATACAGATCTCGTATTGCCGCTCGATTCACGTTTCCGCCTCCCCCGAACATCGTAAAGAAGCCGCCATCGTCCGATTCTTCGGTGAGGCCCTCGGGACTTAGCTTCTTTAGCAGTTCGTTACTGCCATGGTCAACGGCCGCTTTGTACCCATTTAGAAGCGAAACCTCATGCCATACCAGGGTGTCAACGGCTTCTTTGAGATGCGACAGGCGCTCGTTTCTCGTTTGGGCCGATACGCCGTCGTCGAGCAGGTGGGCGCGCAAGTCATCAAGGTTGGCGGTACGCAGAAACGACTGCCGCGGCGGATGCACCACCGTGTTGCCGCTAAATTCGCGCCAGAACTTGCGGGGAATACTTGTCATTCGTGCCACCGCCTCTACGAGCACATCAATCACTGCATCAACGTGCTCGGGGAGTGCGCCCGAAGCATTGGTCGTAGCCCCCGGCGAATCTGTCTTCTTATCTCTGCCTTCTGGATCGCTCTGCATCTGATTCACCAACTGACGCACCGCTTCGTGCTCGCCGAGCTTGGTGCCGCTTGAGCGGGTGTTTAGCACCTCGTCGAGCATGCGCTTCAGTTCGTCGTCGCGCATGTCGGCAGGCGCATACGTGTATGTTTCCACCATGCCCTTCAGCGCTTGCTTGAGCTCGCGTGCGTGACGCTCAAACGGATTCGACGGCGTATCCTCATCAGCCAGCGCAGTCTGTTCCGATGACGGCATAAAGAGCGGCACGAACTCGATATGAAAGCCGCCCATCACGAAGACATCCCCACTTTTCAGCGTGTACGTTTCGTCCTCGGTCAGCTTATGTCCATGCACAAACGTGTGGTTTTTGCTCCCCAGGTCACGCAGCTTGTACTCGCCTCGTTCGTGCACCACCTCTGCATGATGCTGGCTGATCTCCTGATCGGGAAGCGTTAGGTCGTTGTCGCTGGCGCGCCCCAGCCGAATCCGCTCTTGCTCGAACAGATAATCGGCTGGGTCTTTTCCTTCGTCGCCTTCACGCTCAACTTGCAGTTTGATGGGCATGAACTTCCGTCAGTTGGATAAGAAATACAGTGGAACGTGCTACCGTAGCACACGCATTGGCACAATAACTATACACGCTCAAAGAAGGTGTCAGCCTCATTACATGCAACAATCGTACAAAAAAGATCACAAAGGCCACGAGGCTTTGCAGGCTCTTCGGAGAAGGGGCTGGTGAGGCATGCGCAAATCTCGGGCAGTTCCGGCCATTGGCGGTTTTGGACACTATCGCTCCGTATCCACGCCAGGTAGCCCTGTATCGTTGCGCAGCCCGTCGGCTCAAGACCGCATTGCAGCCATTGAAACCCGACCCGGCATCCCCCCCGTTCCAGCAGATACGATCTGCTTTCCCAACGCACCCCTTGTTCGATATGTCTGTGGCTTCATCGGCGTGGACGGGCACCCCGCCTGTGCAGGTGTTACGTTCTGTATTCGGATACGATACGTTTCGCCCTGCTCAAGAGCCAATTATCGACCGGCTGGTTGCAGGCCATAGCGCATTGGTTGTCATGCCCACCGGCGGCGGCAAGTCGCTCTGCTACCAGATTCCCGCGCTCATTCGTGAAGGCGTAGGCATTGTCATATCGCCCCTGGTCGCGTTGATGCAAGATCAGGTAGCCGCGCTTCAACAGGTCGGTGTTGAGGCGGCCTGTCTGCATGCCGGACAGCCCCACGCTGAACGCCAGCGCCTCCGTCAGCGCCTCCGCCAGAACACGATCAACCTGCTCTACGTGGCACCCGAGCGCGTCACGTCTGCGTCCTTCGCCCGCCTCCTCGACCACGCCCCCATCGCGCTCTTTGCCATCGACGAGGTGCACTGCATGTCGCAGTGGGGCCACGACTTTCGCCCCGACTACCTGGAACTGACGGACCTGCGTACGCGCTTCCCCAACGTGCCCCTCATCGGTGCTACCGCCACTGCCGACACCGACACCCAGGCCGACCTCGTAGAGCGCCTGCACTTGAGCAACGACGCGCTCTTCGTTACCGGGTTCGACCGGCCCAACATCCAGTACACAGTCACCCGGAAAGACCGTCCCAAGCGCCAACTGCGGCGTTTCATCGAAGAGCGCCACGCAGGCGAGGCGGGCATCGTGTACTGCCGCACGCGCAAGAAGGTGGAGAAGACGGCGGAGTGGCTGGGCGAGCACGGCATCCGCGCGGTGCCCTACCATGCGGGGCTGTCGGATGCGATGCGCAGCGACCATCAGCAGCGATTTCTGCAAGACGACGGCCTCGTCGTGGTGGCCACCGTTGCTTTTGGCATGGGCATCGACAAACCCGACGTGCGGTTCGTGGCGCATCTCGACCCGCCGTCTACGTTGGAGGCTTACTACCAGGAAACGGGCCGTGCCGGACGCGACGGGCGCCCTGCCGATGCGTGGATGACGTATCGCTACGGCGATATCGTACGCCTCCACCAGTTCTTAGACCGCAGCGATGCCAGCGATGCCCACACCTGGGCGCAGCGCCACAAGCTGAATGCGCTCTTTGGCTACTGCGAAACCACCGACTGCCGCCGCCAGGTGCTCTTGCGCTATTTTGGCGAGGAGGCGCCCGAGCCCTGCGGCAACTGCGATACCTGCTTGCACCCGGTCGATACGTGGGACGGCACCGTGGCCGCCCAGAAGGTGCTCTCGTGTATTGCACGCACCGGGCAGCGCTTCGGCGCCGGGCACATCACCGATGTGCTGCGCGGGCGCTCCACCGACAAGATTCGCCGCCACGGTCACGACCAGCTCTCGACCTACAACATCGGCGACGAACTTAACAAGCAAGGCTGGAAGTCGGTCATCCGCCAGTTGGTAGCCGCGCGCCTCTTGCGTGTTGATGTAAGCAGATACGGCGCGCTGAAGCTCACCCCGGCGTGCGAGCCCGTGCTGCAAGGGGATGCCACCGTGGAGCTACGCAAAGACACCAAACGAACCAGCTCCAATGGGTCATCTGCATCGGGCGGTACATCGTCATCGGCCCCCGACCTGCCCGACACACCGGCAGCCCGGTCGCTTTTCGAGGCGCTACGCAGCAAGCGCACCGAGCTCGCCAAAGCGCAAAGCGTGCCGCCGTACGTCGTCTTCCCCGACCGTACCCTCATCGCCATGGTGCGCAAGCGCCCCGCCACCCACCGCGACTTTGCCCAGCTGCACGGCGTGGGCGACGTCAAGCTCAAACGCTATGCCGACGACTTCCTGCCGGTGATTGCGGAGGCGGCATCAGGATGATTCATAGTGTTGGGCACATGCTTGGCTTACGAACTTGGCTTACGAAACGCTGCCTCCCTCCACAGTCATGCTGAACGCAGTGAAGCATCTCAGCGCCGCACAGTGGCGGCTCAGGGCCAACCCGTGTGCCCGGAAGCCGAGTAGATCGTTGCATAAGAAGTGAGCAGCTTACGAAGCCGATCCGCCGCATCACCCCGCCGCCATCGCCTCCGCTTCCACAATCTGCCCGCGTTGCAGGCGCAGCGGGCGCGCCGTACGGGCGGCCAGCTCCAAGTCGTGGGTCACCAGCACAAGCGTGGTGCCCGAGGTCGCGTTCAGGTCGAAGAGCAAGTCCTCAATGGTTGCGGCGGTCTCCTCATCCAGGTTGCCCGTGGGCTCATCCGCAAACAGAATACTGGGCGTGTTGATGAACGCCCGCGCCAGCGCCACTCGCTGCTGCTCGCCGCCCGAAAGCTGCGCCGGATAGTGATCGCTGCGCTCGGCCAGCCCCACGCGCTCCAGCAGGTCGAGCGCTCGCGGACGCGCCCCAGAGGTACCGCGCAATTCCGCAGGCACCATCACGTTCTCGACCGCCGTGAGGGTAGGCAGCAGGCGAAACGTCTGAAAGACAAAGCCCACGTGCTGATTGCGGACCTCCGCGCGCTCGTCTTCGTCGAGTGGTCCCAGGTCGATGCCGCAAAGCTCCACCGTACCCTCGGTCGGACGATCCAGGCCCGCGCACAGGCCCAGGAGCGTAGTCTTCCCGCTGCCCGAGGGGCCGACAATGGCACACGAGGTGCCCTCCTCAATCTCGAACGACACATCGTCGAGCACGGTC
This sequence comes from Longimonas sp., assembly GCF_046498435.1. Taxonomy (NCBI): domain Bacteria; kingdom Pseudomonadati; phylum Rhodothermota; class Rhodothermia; order Rhodothermales; family Salisaetaceae; genus Longimonas; species Longimonas sp. Next base: position 13,530 of record NZ_JAWOAR010000184.1, read on the forward strand.
AACGTTTTCGATCCGCTGTCAAACTGCTGCGTTACATGATCAACGCGCAGCACAGGTGTATCTGCCATAGCATGAAACTTCCATAGGAGAATGCAGGTGCGTACCGGGTCAGCGCCTTGCTCCAATCGACCCCGCACTATGAAATCATGGCTCCTGTACCTGCTGTTCGGTTTGAGTGTTCTTTTGCTGGGGGGATGCGGACCGGATCGTTCCAATCCACAGTCCGACGCATC
>NZ_JAWOAR010000215.1:0-33143 GCF_046498435.1 Longimonas sp.
TCGATGTCGTAGCGCTCAGCCAGGTCGCGCGCTACGGTGCCCGAGAGCAGAATAGCCACGGTGTTGTTGGCAATGAGCACATCGCTGAACGCGGCCATGGCCCCGATGCCCGCTTCGCCCGCCCGGCGCCCCTTCAGGCGCAAAGCCGCCGTGGCGCGCTGAATGGCCTGCGCCAGCCACGCGAGTCCACCCTGCTTGCGAATGAGCTCGCCCATCCCGCCGATGAACATCGCCAGGATCATGATGCCAAACATGCTCTCAAACCCGGCATAAATGTCCGCAGCAAACGGCGTGAGGCTGTAGTCGGTCGCGGCAATGCCGGTGGCTCCGGCCAGCACGATACCTGCGCCCAGCACCACGAGCACATCCATGCCGGCCACCGCCAGCCCCAGCACCAGCAGATACGGCAGCACCAGCATCACGTTGATGGATCCCTGGGTGGCCCCCGGCTCGCCGGTGTGCATGAAGAAGAGCAGCGCGGTGGTAAGCACCGCGGCTGGCACCGCAATCCACAGGTTGGCGCGAAACTTATCGGTCATGCTGCACCCCTGCGTGCGGGTGGCGGCAATCGTCGTATCCGAAATGATCGACAGGTTATCCCCAAACATGGCGCCGCCCACCACCGCGCCCAGCGTGACTGGGGCAGCCAGCTCGGTCGATCCGCTCACACCTACTGCAATGGGCGCCACCGCAGCCAGCGTGCCCATCGAGGTGCCCATCGACAGCGAGATGAACGCTGAGGTTACGAACAGTCCCGGCAAGATAAAGGCCGATGGCAAGAACGAAAGCCCCAGGTTGACGGTCGCTTCTACGCCGCCAATGGCTTCCATGACCGTGGCAAAGGCCCCGGCGAGCAGGAAGATAATCGACATGGTGATGATCGTCTCATCCCCAATACCCCGCAGCAGCGTGCGCATGTTGTCTTTGACAGACGCAGCGCCCAATAGCACTGAGAGCACCAGCGCGGGCAGCACGGCCACTACGGGCTCCAACTGCGAAAACGGACGCTCAACGCCGTTGATGGTGTTGATCAGCCCCACGCCGAAGAACAGCGCCAGAAACAGAAAAAGCGGTGTGAGCGCGAGAAACGAAGGGGGTTGGGATGCGGCAGTCGAACCTGCCGGTGCGTTCGAATCAGACATACAAAGAAGGGGAGCCGTCAGAGGTCAGGAGAGCGTGCAGCAGGATGGCAGGGCCATGCGCATCCCCAAACATCGACCGCTGCACTGCTGCAGCCACCACCAAATCTGACGCGTAGGCATAGGAAAACGGATCTTGTACGTCCCAACGAGCGGTCCGTCGGGAGCAGGTGAAAGCACATCGCTGTGCAATGCACAAAGACCGCTCGGTGTTGCGCATGGCGTGGTTTAGCCACGCTGGGAGCGCTTTCATACACAAATGCTTATATCGAACCGCGCTATGCTCCCGTTCGTTGCGCTGTGCGACCTGTCTTTTTCCCAACCGCTTCCCCCTATGCTGCGCTCCTTGTTCTACATGGCCTCTCCCCTTTGCATCGTACTATGCGTGGGGATGCTGCCAGCATCTGCTCCGGTGCAGGCGCAATCCGCCCCCGACGGCGCTTCGGCTGCCGATGCCGCCAACCCCGAAGCCGCCGACGTGCTCACCGCCGTGGATGTCCTATTCGACGCGATGCGCGCTCGCGATGGCGAGGCCGCTCGCGCCGTGCTCCACCCCGACGCCCGCATGACGGTCGTCCGTGCCGATGCCGACAGCGCGCTGCCCGACATCCAGACCACCGACGGATTCGTAGAGGCCGTCTCCAGCGGCACCACGCCCTGGCACGAGCCGTACTTCGACCCCGAGGTGCAGATCGACGGCGACCTGGCCCACGTCTGGATGTTCTTCCAGTTCTACGACGGCGACACGTTCAGCCACTGCGGGTACAACTCGATCCAGCTCACCCACGACGGCACCGACTGGCGCATTGCCCTCATTGCCTACACGCACCGCACATCGGGATGCGAGCGGGAATAGCCGTCCAGTTCAACACGTCGAATGGATCAGCGCGCCGGCGGGCTGGGTGGTGCGGAGGTCGTTGTAGCGGGCTACGGCTGCTTCGGTATCGAGCACATGCGTATCCACATCCTGCTCGCGGAGCCAGTCGAGCGTCTCGTCTTTCACCTGCAAGCGCTCGTGGAATCCCTGCGCGAGCACCACAGCTTCAGCGCCGTGGTCAATCAGCTCCCGCACATCGGCGGGTTGGATGCCAGGCGTATGATGCGTGCCCGTCTCGTTCCAGTCCCACGCCCGCGCGCCACCGGGATACAGCTTCGCATCCCTAAAGGATTGGTCGATGCCTGCAACGGTCACCGATCCCCACGAAACCGATTCGATTTCTGGTGCTTCGTCTGGTGCTTCGCGTGCCATCGCGTGAGTGTATCTTGATTTAAGAGCGTGCGCACTTGCAGATGTGGATATTGCTTGCTGCATCTAAAAGATTCGTGAGGACGTTCTCGGAATACGCATGCCCCCAACGAATGAGGCGAACCTGAACCGCCGGTGCACAGCACAGCGGCTGCCACCGGCGGGGGTACGCGACATGATGTCGGCGAAATTAGAACGTAAAGTGGCGCACGCCGGGCTTCATCATATGCTCGGCAATGGCTGGCGGACGCGCAGTGCCAATGCCTTCAATCAGATCTGACTCGTCGGCGTCGGTGTTGGGCAGGAAGATTGCGCACACGTCGACCGTAACGCCCTCGTTAATCAGATTGCGCAGGAGTTGCTGCGGGGTGCGGTCGGCAGGCTCAAAGGCCGGAAACTCCTCATCGGCCAGCGCAAGGCGTCCGCCCTCGCCGCAGAGAAGCACACGCACCGATGCCCCCTGGTTGAGCGACTGATTGGCAAGCACCATTGCCATCATCTGCGTTTGAGCGTCGTCGGTGCTTACAACGACAAACAGCTCTTCGGGATCGTCGGTCTGCGCCTGAGCGGTAACGGTCGTCCCCAAGAGGAGCCCCGCGGCCAGGGTAGCACAAAAGGCAAGGTAGCGCATAATCGATTGAGCAAAGTGGAAAGCATACTTGTTATTACAAGTGTACTATACTTTTATTCTTGCACATAGGTTGCCTCAAAAGGCCGTGGTTGTTGTGAAGACCTGTGTGACTTGTCAATTCCTACGCTTATGGTGCGAGCAGCCGATCGGCAAGTTCTCCGAGCGTGCGTACCGTGCGGTCTGGAGGCGGCGCGAGCGGATCAGGCGTTACGCCGTCGCGCAGCACGAGCGTTGCCGGGCAGCCTACCTGCATGGCTCCGGCTACATCCCACGTGTGGGCCGCTACGAACTCCATGTCGCACGCCGATACGCCGAGCACATCCATCGCCATGTGGTACGGATCGGGCGCAGGCTTGAGGCGGCGCACTGCGTTCGCCGAAAGGATTTGGTCGAAGTGCGGGGTGAGTTCGGCGTGAGCGAGTTGTGCCTGAAGCACATCGGGCGTGCCGTTGCTGAGGGCTGCAAGCCGAAGATCGGTCCCCGCGAGGCGCTCCAACGCGTCGGGCACGTCAGGATGCGGGGGAAGCTCGCGCACGGTGTCGAGAATGGCAGTCTGCTCCGCCTCCGAGAGCGACCGATCATGGCGTGCCGCGACCATCTCAAGTGCGGCACCGCCGATGGCGCTGAAGTCGGCGTATGTATCCAGCACGGTGTGCACCAGCGCGGACTGCAGGACCTGCGCAAACCACTCGGCGCGCACGTCGGACGTGCCAAAGATGGTTGCAAAGGGGGCATCAAGCGCACCCAGGTCGAGCAGCGTTTCATTGACATCGAAGACAAGCGTCGGCGGCATGACATATGAGGCGTAAGGAGCGGCAGCGTAGCGTGCGTGCAACATACGTATTGGCAGCGGCTTGTGCCACCTGGTGGACGACGACCTGCCCTCGCTGCGCGCATGCGTTTAGGCGCCGAAGCGGTCGAGCCAGGCGTTGAGTTCGGGGCGATCCATGCCCCAGGCGCTCCCCAGATAGACGAGTGCGTAGGTGCCGCCCACAAGCGGTGCGCTAATCCAGACAGATGCCTCTGCGAGGAGCTGCCATACTCCCAACGCCGGAAGCGCGGCCCCGCTTGCAAGCGCGATAAGTGTTGCAACAGTGCGTAAACTCACCAGCGTGACGGAAGGCAGATGTCCGAGCAGGGCACGACGCAGCAGCACAAACTCGACCCATGCCCCCACGCTGGCCCCCAGGCTAAGCCCCAAGGCGCCCAGGAACAGCGGACTTTCGGAGGATACGGGCGTGATGCTCGGCACCGCTGTCGTATCCAGCCAGACCATGAGCGGTACCGCTACAATGGTGGAGACGACCACACGCACTACCGCCAGGCGTGCGGGTGTTTTTGCATCGCCCAGTGCGTAGAATGCATTCTGCAGCAGGCGCGATACGGTGGTAGCCAGGATGCCCAGTGCGTATCCACCGAGCACGATATACACCAGCCAGTTGCTCTGTGCATCGAACTGTCCGGTGCGTAGCAGCAGTCCCACGATTAGGAAGCCGAAGCACAGGTAGCCCACGATGGTTGGGATGGTGAGAAATGCGATCTGGTGCACCGACCGCTGCATCCGCCGCCCAAACGACCGCGCGCGTTCGGTGGTGAGGCGCGAGAGTTCGGGGAGCTCGGAGGCCGCCACCGAGATTCCAAAGAGGCTGACCGGCAGGAGGTAGAAGATCTGCGCATAGCGCACCGCGCTCTGGGCGCCCACCGCCAGCAGCGATGCCAGAAACAAATCGATGTATCCCGAAATCTGCGCCACGCCACGTCCGGCCACCACAGGGCCAAACGCTTTCATGGCCTCGCGGACGCCCTCCACGCGAGTTGAAATGGACAGCCGCAGGTGGTCCAGGTGCGCCCACACGAACGGGAGTTGCACGCCAAACTGCAGCGCACCGCCCACGAGGGCTCCGAAGCAAGCGATGAGCAGCAGCCGCGAGAGTGCATCGGTGGTGAGGGCATCGGGAGCGCCGGGAGCGCCGCTCAGCGCATATGCGCCTGCCGCAAGCGCACCGATAATGGCGACGTTCCACAGCACGGGCGCGACATACGGCACGAAGAACTGGCGGTGACTGTTGAGGATGCCCAGCGCCCATGCCGAGAGCACAAGCACCCCGGCCATGGGGAAGACAATGCGCACGGCCTGCACGGCCAACTCGAACCGATTGATACTGAGCGTGCCTGCGGCCACGCGCTCAGCATCCCCCAGATACCCCGGTGCAAGCACCGCCACAATGGGCTCAGCCAGTGCAATGCCGGCCAGTGTTACCAGTGCCACGACGACGCAGAGGAGTCCGAAAATAGCCCCTGCAAAGCGTGCGGCGGCTTTGGGCTTGTCGTTGTCTAAGAAGCGGCTGTAGATGGGAATAAACGCGGCCGAGATGGTGCCTTCGCCAAGCAGATTTTGCAGCAGGTTGGGCGCCCGAAAGGCCACCTGCCACACATCGGCGTGAGCGCTTACGCCAAAGTAAAAGGCGATGGCCCGCTCGCGCAGCAGCCCCACCATTTTGCTGAGGAAGATGCCCGCCGCCACCACCCCCGCCGCACTCGATGCGGGCGACGCCTCCGCATCAGCAGACGAATCCGAATCGAGAGGCGCATCAGCAGGCATGCGGGGCGGCACGTCAGGCAAAGAGCTTCTTGGGGACGAGTTCGCCATCGAGCACAAGGTGGCTGAGGTATCCGACCACCGCAGCCGCGTAGAACGGCACCCCGATCCAGGGCGTCTCGGGCAGATTCATGTGGGGTACTACCACCAACGGCGAAGGCACCAGGAGCATAGCCCACCAGGTGTGCGTCCATCCGCGGTGTTTGCCTACGGCGGGTAAGATAGCAAACAGCCCCAGGTACGCGGCGGCCTCAAAGCGTCCCGTGATAATCAGGTACACATCTACGATCAGAAAGAGTCCGTAGAAGATGCGGCGGCCTTTTGAGTCGATATCTACATCGGGCCACAGGCCGAAGAGGACCGTAAGCACGAGCAGCGCTCCCCCGTAGAGTGCCGCGCCAAGGGGCGCATCTGCCGGGTTCATAGGCAGCGGAAGCCATTCTACAATAATGACATACGCCAACACAGCCGCATATGCAGCAAAGGCGACCAGCGCGCCATAAATGTGACCTTTGTATCCAGACATGGGGAGGTGCGCGGGTTCGATTTGCGTGAATGCTGATACGAAGCCAACGAGGAGCGTGTAAACGCAGCAACGGTGCGTCGGCGTTCCCTCTATCCCTTCATGGCAATGGTCGGCGCTGGTTAAGCCGAAACGGCTCCCTGCATTTGGATGTACTGCACAGCAAGCAGGTATCCGGCTGGCCCCAATCCGCTGATCTGCCCAACGCATGCAGGAGCCACCTTCGACGTACGGCGGAAGTCCTCGCGCGCATGGATGTTCGACAGGTGCACCTCGACCACCGGCGGGTCAATGGCATCGACGGCGTCGTGCAGGGCCACCGAGGTGTGCGTGTAGCCACCCGGATTAAAGATCACGCCGTGGGCTGATTCGGCATGCGCCTCGTGCAGCGCGTCGATGAGCACGCCCTGATGATTGCTCTGCACCCATCGAAACGTAAGGTCGGGGAACGTAGCCGCCAGCTTCTCTTCGAGCGAGGCCAACGTTTCGCTACCGTAGTGCTCCGGATCGCGCGTCCCCAGCAGGTTGAGGTTCGGGCCGTTCAGCACAAGAATCATAAACCGATGCGTAGCAACAGATAGAGCAAAAAGGGGGTGTCGAAAATAGCAGGCATCTCCGCTACGGTTCCCGGCTTGCGCTACGATACAGGAAGTTCAATCGTGAGTCCGTCGTAGCCGAGGTGGATATCATCGGGCAGCCGGGCCTCCTGTTCAGCATGCAGCACATCATGGGTCATGTGGATGAAGTAGGTCTCGCGCGCCCCAATGCGACGCACCACCTCCACGGCTCCGTCAAACGAAAAGTGGGTGGGATGCGGACGTGCACGCAGGGCGTCGAGGACGAGCACCTCGACCCCATTGAGCAGGGACAGGCTTTCGTCGGGGATGTGGTGGGCATCGGTCAGATATGCAAACGAGCCAACGCGCCAGCCCGTAGTGGGGGTGTTGCCGTGCTGCATCGGAATGGGCTGTACGGTTATGCATCCGGGGTCGTCGTAGCGGCTCGTAATGGTAAAGGCGTCTTCGACCGTGTGCAACGTAACGCGGGCTGCGCCAGGGTAGGGGTTCTCCCCAAAAATGTACGCGAAGCGCTCACGCAGAATCTCGGCCGTATGGGCACTGCTGTAGCACGGCATGGGCCGGCTGTTGCGATAGAACAGCGGGCGCAGGTCGTCGATTCCAGCCACATGGTCAAAGTGATGATGCGTAAAGCATACGGCGTCGATACGCTCAATGCCAGCGCGCCGTGCCTGCTGGCGAAAGTCGGGGCCGGCATCAATCAGCACGCGTAGGGGGCCGGCCTCAACGTAGCAGGCACAGCGCAGGCGTTCGTCGTGCGGATCGGTGGAGGTACAGACGCGGCAGTCGCATCCCAAAACCGGAACGCCTGTTGACGTGCCTGTGCCCAGCAGCGTGATGCGAAGCGGGGACGGGGCGTCGTCATGAGGCATGAGCACGGGGGGATTCAGAAGCGTTGGGACTGGAAGGCGGGGGATCGTCAGCGGCGTCGGCATCGTCCCAGATCGCATGGAGCGCGTCGCGCACAGCGGGTTTGAGGTAGACGGTGTCGAGCGGCTCGGTACGCAGGCTGCGGCCCAGCACAGCCAGTTGCACCTCGATTGGATGCCGCTTGTTGAGCATAATCACGGTTTCGCCGCCCATGTGACAGCGTCCACCTTGAAAATCGCCTTTTTCGATGCGCACGGCAATATCCATGCGCTCGGCCACGTCAACAAGCTCCTCAAGGATCGTTTCCGTTTTCATAGCCACGTACTGCAATCCAACAGTAACTGCATCGAGCAAGGTCAGGCGTTAGGCGAGCGTTATGCCTCAACCAGCGTTGCCCCTGTGTCGGGCGCGTCGATGGCAAAGGAGAGCGGCGACACGGTTTCATCGGTTTCGAGGTGTACGCGCACGAAGTGGCGCATAAACCACTGGGTGGGGTAGCTGGGCACAGCACGCGTAAGATACGCAGCCAGGAACGGATGCACCCGCAGCGTAACGGCTCGGTGTTGTGCCGCATGCTCGGCCACCCACGTATCAAGTGCATCGATCACCTCATCGGCTGGTCGGGTTGATTCGGCCCCATGCGCAACAGCTTCGGCGGACTGTGCGGCTTCAGCGGCTTTGGCCTTGGCCTGTTCGGCGGCCTTCGCCTGCGCATCGCGCTCGCGCTCGGCCGCTTCGAGTTGCTTTTTCGCCTTTCGGGCCTCGGTTTTGGCTTTGTCGCGTGCCGAACGCGTCTGGCCATGCTTCGAGCGCTCGACCTGGAGTGCCTGCTTGACCTGTTCGAGTTCGTCGTTGAGCGCGCTGATCTCTTCGGACGCCGGGCGCTCATGCGCGTCGTCGGATGTATCCGTGGAAGCATCATCTGCCGCACGGTCAGCCTGACGCTTTAGCTGCTCAATCTCTGACTCGCGCTCCTTCACTTTTTCCTGGGCCGACTGCAAGCGGTTTTCGAGCCGTGCGAGTCGCGACTGAGCCTCGCGGAGGCGCTGCCGGTATGTATCGCTTTCGTCGTCGCTGTCGACGGTGACCCCGCTCGATGAAGCAAACGAGGATGTGAGACTGGGACGCAGCCGCTGCCGCGTAATCTGCACCAGCCCGAAATCGCTCATGGGCAGGACCTTGGTAATGGCCCGGTCTTCTTCAAAGAGCGCCTTCAGTTCGTCGTAGACCTTCTTGCGGGCTTTTTCGTCGCGCAGGTCGATAAAGTCAACCACGATGATGCCGCCCAGGTCGCGCAGCCGCACCTGACGGGCAATGACGCGCGCCGCCTCCAGGTTAACGTCGAGCGAGTTCTGCGACTGCGACTTTCCGCGCCCCGAGCGGCCCGAGTTCACGTCGACGACGTGCATTGCTTCGGTGCGCTCGATGAAGAGGTAGCCGCCGGAAGGCAGCTCCACGCGATCTTTGAACGCACGGTCGGCCCCCTGCTGAATGTCGGCAGCTTCAAAGATGGGCGTGCTTTTGCTGTGATACTCGACCCGCGACACCATCGAGGGAGCCACCGCCCGTACGTAGCTGCGCACGCTGTGAAAGAGCGCCTTGTTGTCGATCAGGATGCGATCAAATTCGTCCGAGAACTGATCACGGATAATCGACGACGCCATATCCACATCTTCGTGGATGAGCGTGGGCGCATTGGTAGCCTGGGCCAGTCGGTTTTCCACGCGGCGCCAGCGCTCCAGGAGCAGCCGCAAGTCTTTGTCCAGCGATTTGGCATCGCGCCCCTCGGCCACCGTACGCACAATGACGCCGAAGCCATCGGGCACCAGGCTTCCGGCAAGCGCCTTCAGCCGATTGCGCTCTTTATCCTTCTCGATCTTGCGCGATACCGCTACTACTTTAGAGAGCGGCACTAACACAATAAAACGACCCGCCATCGACAGGTCGGTCGAAATGCGACTGCCTTTGTTCGCGATCGGCTCCTTCTTCACCTGCACCAGCAAGCGTTGATTGCGCCTCAGGTGATCGGTCGGGTTCGGGGATTGGTCGTGCAGGTTATTTGGCAGGCTGACACTCTCAACCTTCGGGGTGTTTTGGCTGAGAAAATCCTTGAGCTGGGGCAGATTCTCCGACAGATCAGAGAAGTGCAAAAACGCATCCTGCTCTTGCCCAATATCCACAAATGCGGCGCGGATGCTGGGCATAACACGGCGGACAATCCCCAGGTAGAGGTTGCCGATCGTGCGCTTGTGTTCGGCATTTTCGATGTAGAGTTCGGCAAGCTTGCCCTCCTCTACGATAGCGATACGAGTGCGGGTATCCGCTACATTAACAATGATTTCTTTAGACATAAGGCGATGTACGCCGCAAGCGTCTACGCCATCGAACGATCCACAAATGGGAGGCAGCATATCATAATGAAAGACACCGGCCTGCTTGAGCGTGCGTGCGAGAATCCGTGATCCGAATTCGTGACATGCCGGCTGGGGGCTGCGCGCGTCCTGTGCCTGTGACACAGGGTCCGCGGCGGGCAGACGCTGCGTGAGATCACGCATCGCACTGGGTGCCCCATCCGTGGCCGTCCGATTAAGTGCGCAGTGCGCACCTGCGGACAGCTAATGAGCAAGGGAAAACGAGAATATAAAGGGGGAAAGCCGCGCACAAGCTTTCGGGAAGCCGGACGTGCAATACAATGCCGGCACTATGGTGTTGGAAGGCGTATGGCGTGGGCATCTGGCAAGGGTGCGCCGCCCCGTAAAGGGCCGCGCTTGCTTCCGTTCTTTCAATACTGCCGTTCCCCCACGCGTCGGGAATGCGAACAGTGTGCGCGTGCCTAACGTATTGGTGATCATGCAAAAATGATCCCTCCGCAACGCCCGGTCTCATCTCGGTGTTGCACTCCCACCGAACAATTTGGACGTACAGCCCGCGCCCACCGAGGGGCGTATCCTTTCTGCCCCAGCTTGGAACGTCCCATCATGCTGAAGGGCGCGGCAAAGCCCGGAAGGGGGGCAATGCCAATAACATTCGGCATACGTTCCCCCGTCGGCGCGATGCGTAGGGCACTCCTGGGTTTGATCAGCATACCCCTACACGGCTCACCCTGGACCACACTATCCGCTTTAAATAGAAATTCTTTCACATAGTGTCTTTTTCTTTCATACCATACGTAAGAAAAGGAGCCTGCTTGTAAGCGTCCCGTTGAGCACAATACGGATAATAAATGCGCAGCTTTTCGAGCAACGTAGGCCGTTTGCTGCATGTCTTCATTGAAAGCAGTAAGCTGCTTTGTACCGGTCTTGGCGCAAGTTTGAGTATCTGGATCGTGGCTTTGCTCGTGCACCTGGGTGTGCTCACCTGGATGCGCTATTGTGCAACCAGCTTAACATAGAGACCGCTTGCACAGATGAAGAGTGCAAACGGTGCAGAACAGCGCTGCCCGCATAGCTTCTTCCCGTTAACACCTTCCGTAACGCGCTTTCCGGTCCGGTGCACATAGCTACTGGTTCCACAAGACGCCTGCCCTGCACCTTGGAAGCGCTTGCTGTCTGTGAAGACGCATCCCGTACAGTAGCTCGTAGCTTATGCAGCACACAGAAAGCAAACTTTTTGCTCAACATCTATCTGCACACTCTTTCTGTAGGCTCTTTTGCTAGCGCTGCGTTTGCCTTTACTGTTGCACGCCACGCTGTGGGCTCTACGCCCACGCCCTATACCTCATCCCTTCCTTTTTAAGAGAACCACCCCTGACATATGGCTACCCAAAATGGATCCGAAGAAGTGCGTGGATTAGAGGGTGTAGTTGCACTCTCCTCTGAGCTCTCTTCGATTGACGGCGAAGCTGGCCAGCTTGTATATCGTGGATACGACATCTATGATCTGGCCGAAAATGCCTCATTCGAAGAGGTCGTATACCTGCTCTGGAACGGCGACCTACCCACAGCGAGTCAGCTTGACACCCTGAAGAGCGATCTACGCGCCGCTCGTGAGCTGCCCGATCCGGTGATCGACATTCTGCGCCAAACGCCCGACACGGCCCATCCCATGGCGGTCTTGCGCACAGCCGTGTCTGCACTGGGACTCTATGACGAGGAAGCCGATGCCGACTCGCCCGAGGCCAACCGCCGCAAGGCCACCCGCCTGCTGGCGCGCACTCCAGGAATTATTGCAGCCTATGCCCGGCTGCGCAATGACGAAGCGCCCATCGCACCGCTCGACGAGGCCTCGATGGCCTACAACTTTCTGTACATGCTGAACGGAGAGGAGCCGGGCCGCGCTGCCGAAGATACCTTCGACACCTGCCTCGTCTTACACGCGGATCATGGACTAAATGCATCCACCTTTACCAGCCGCGTCATTGGCTCTACTCTTTCTGACATGTACTCGGCAGTGTCTGGCGCGATCGGTGCGCTTAAAGGACCGCTGCACGGCGGGGCCAACCGCGAAGTGATGCGCATGCTGCTTGACATCGACAAGAAAGGCGCTGACCCAACCGAATACGTCCAAGAGAAGCTCGCCAACAAAGAACGCGTCATGGGCTTTGGCCACCGCGTGTACCGCACCATGGACCCGCGTGCCGCCATCTTGCGCGACCGCGTTCAGGCGCTAAGCGAAGAGCGCAATGCAACCAAGTGGTACGACTACAGTATGGCGATCCTCAACACGGTGAAATCCGAGAAAGGCCTCGACCCGAATGTCGACTTCTTCAGCGCCTCGACCTACTACATGATGGGACTGGATCCGGATCTCTTCACGCCGATTTTTGCGCTGAGCCGCTCCGCAGGCTGGACAGCGCACCTGCTTGAACAGTGGACCGACAACCGGCTCATCCGTCCCCGTGCAGCCTATGTCGGCAAAACCGGACGTACGGTAACGCCTATCGATGAGCGGTAGCGCCTATACGTCTCTATGCTGTGGGCAAGAGCACAGCAGCGTCAGCGTACTCCATAACGTGTTCGCTCGATCTGAAAAGCGCCGATATGGGTTTTAATCACGAAATGGTATCCTCGTTGTCGCTGCTGTTTGCTTAGGCAGAATGCCAAAGCACTCTGGATCTGTGCAATATTCTGCAATCTTCCTTTTGCATACGAAACGCTCCCAAATTCACCTGAGAGGCCAACCACTAACCTCTTCCCGCAGCGTTTTGATCATGAAACTTTTACAGTTGCGGAGCCATAAACATGCATGCTTGGTATAATACGTATGCTACGGCACCCATCTGTAGCATCAGCACGGCCTTGCTTGTGCATTTTCCCTGTGCATTCATGGCTTTGTGCATGTGCCGCGTCTTGAACAGTTGGCTCCGGGTTGCCGCCCTCTTTTGTATGGGCTTGGCCCTGCCTGCTGCGCTTCGCAGCCCACACGCTGCCCGATTACCCCTATAGCATCGTCTTTTTTTCCTGCTTATGGCTGTTGACACTCTCGAACAGACCGACTCGGTTCCTGCTGCCTCCCAAGACGGTCGTTTTCAGCGCTACCGTGTGCGCACTGGCATGTTTGCCTGGATGGCGCATCGGCTTAGCGGACTTGCACTCGTTGCGTACCTGGTGGTGCACGTTTGGGGGCTTCGGGCCCTTACGGACCGCGCCTCGTTTAACGAACTGATTGCGGGCTATCATGCCCCCATCTTTAAGATTGGCGAGTTCCTGCTGCTGGCTGCTGTGGTCTACCACGCACTCAACGGGCTTCGCATTGTACTCATCGACTTTCTGGGATGGAGCCCCAATCAGAAAAGGCTGTTTTGGTCGCTTGGCGGCGTGGCTGTCGTGCTGATTGGCGTGGGTGGCTATCCCACCATCTACTCACTGGTAGATTACTTCTTCATGGCCGGATAATGACATCACGTAGCAGAGCCCACGGCTGAACGGCTGGTAGGTGTCTTGAGCACCGCTTCTGCCCTGGTGCTCTTGCCCTGGTTGTCTTTCGGCGTCCGCACTCGGCGTCTGCACTGCACGCGTCAGAATCTCGTTGGCATCACCGTTTCTCTCTGATCTGTCCTGATCTGTTATGGCTTCACGTGCCACCTCGACCTCAAACGCTCAGAACTGGTTCCTGCATCGCATCACAGGTACCTTTCTCATCTTTATGCTGATTACCCACTTCTGGGTACAGCACTACGACCAGCAGACCGCGACTATCTCGCACGATGTCCTCTCCACCGAGCAGGTGGAGCAAGGCACCCTTCCGGGTTACACGCCTGAAGCCGAATCTGCCGTGGAGGCTCGCTTTGGTCCCGATGCCAAAGTGACGCCCTACGACGTTGTCATGCTGCGCCTGGCCGATCCGGTGTATGCCGTGCTCTGGAAAGCATTTAACATCCTCTTTCTGATTGTGGCTTTGCATCATGGGTTCTACGGGCTCAACAATGTAATGGCCGACTACATCCGCAATCCAATGGCACGCAAAACCGCAAAAGTATTATCCTGGTCGTTAGCCCTCGTCTTACTGGTCGTGGGCACCTACTCTGTGCTTGTAGCCGGTTGGTAGCGTATTTTTGTTGCCTCCCCATGTTTGACTGTTCCGCTCATTTGTCTCTTGTATCATCATGACATTTACCCACGATGTCGTCATTGTCGGTGCCGGCGGGGCGGGCCTTATGTCCGCGCTCTACGCTAAAGAAGGCGGTGCCGACGTTGCCGTTGTCTCGAAGCTACATCCGCTGCGTTCCCACACTGGTGCCGCTCAGGGTGGCATCAGTGCCTCTCTTGGAAACGAAGAAGAAGACCATTGGCTGTGGCACGCCTTCGATACCGTGAAAGGAAGCGACTATCTTGGCGATCAGGATGCCATTGAGGCACTCTGCAAAGACGCCCCGCGCACTATCGTTGAGCTGGAGCACTACGGCGTTCCCTTTAGCCGGAACTCGGAAGGCACCATTTCGCAGCGTCGCTTTGGCGGGCATACCCGCAACTTCGGGGAGTCGCCTGTGCGCCGTGCCTGCCACGCTGCCGACCGCACCGGCCACACCATCTTGCACACCCTTTACGACCAGTGCACCAAGCAGGGCGTGCGCTTCTACGACGAGTTTCAGGTACTCGACCTGATCATGAACCCAGATGGAGAAGCCGCTGGGGTCGTCGCTTACGAAATCTTGACGGGGGAAGTCCACACCTTTCACGCAAAGGTGGTCTGCTTTGCAACAGGCGGATACGGACGCGCCTTCAAGACGACCTCGAATGCGCATGCTGGTACCGGAGACGGCATGTCGATGATGCTGCGTGCCGGCATTCCGCTGGAAGACATGGAGTTCGTCCAGTTCCACCCCACCGGGCTCTACCGGCTCGGCATCCTTATTACCGAGGGCGCTCGGGGTGAGGGCGGCATCCTGCGCAACTCGGACGGCGAGCGCTTCATGGAACGCTACGCACCGACTGTGAAAGACCTGGCCCCACGCGATATGGTGTCGCAGTGCATCTACAAAGAGATTCGTGAAGGGCGCGGCGTCAATGGTAAAGACTATGTCCACCTGGATCTGACCCACGTCGGCGATGAGGTACTCGATAAGAAACTCCCCGAAATATCAGAGTTCTCGCGCACGTACATGGGGGTAAATCCGAAGCAAGAGCCCATTCCGGTGGCACCCACTTGTCACTACGCCATGGGCGGGATTCCGACCGATGCAGATGGACATGTCGAAACGAAAGAGCGAGGAACCTCGGTACCTGGATTGTATGCGGTAGGAGAATGTGCCTGTGTGAGTGTGCATGGGGCTAACCGGTTAGGTACCAACTCGCTCCTTGAACTGGTTGTCTTTGGCCGCCGGGCAGGCATGCAAATGGCGCAAGAAGTCCGCGAAGGCAAATCGTTCGCCGCTCTCCCCGATGAGCCCGAGCAAGAAACGCGCGACCTGCTCGACAACTTGCTTGCGAACACGCCTGAAGACGGCGAGCCCACGGTAAAGGTGCGGACCGACCTCCAGGAAACAATGATGTCGAACGTGAGCGTCTTCCGCACCGATGAGACACTTACTGAGTCGCTCGATGACCTCGCAGAACTGCGCGAACGGGCCAAGCACGTGGTCGTGGAAGACAAAGGCAAGAAGTTCAACACCGACCTGATGGACGCCGTCGAAATTGGCTTCATGGTTGACTACGCCGAGGCTATCGCGGCCAGTGCTCATTACCGCACCGAAAGCCGCGGCGCCCACTCGCGCGAAGACTACCAAAACCGCAACGACGACGACTGGCTGACACACACGCTCTTCTATAGCGAGTGCGACGGCGCGTACGAGTTCAAAGAGAAGGACGTTGTCATTACGCGGTTTGAGCCGAAGGAACGTAAGTACTAACTTCATTGGGAAGCCCCCTCCTGTAGTGCGGGTAATGCGGCTCTCTTGCCTGTTATCCGGCGCCCGCTTCCTGTTACCAGCCCCCTGTCTCTTATGACTTTAAACGTTGAAATAAAACGCTACAACCCCGAAAAAGACGACGCGCCTCATTGGGAGTCGTACGAGGTGCCCGCCGATCCGCTCGACAGCGCATTGGCGCTGCTGCTGCATGTAAAGTGGCATATCGATGGCACGCTCTCGCTGCGTAAAAGCTGTGCTCACGGCATCTGCGGCTCCGATGCCATGCAGATCAACGGCGAGAACAAGCTGGCCTGTTCGGTGCTGGTGCAAGACCTCGTCGACAATGACGGGGCTACGGTGAAGTTTGCACCATTGCCTGCCGCACCGGTTATCAAAGACCTCGTCATTGATCAGTCGCGGTTCTTCGAGAAGTACCGTGATGTGAAGCCCTGGCTCATTAACGACAACCCAGCCCCCGAAAAGGAGCGCAAGCAGTCGCCCGCCGAGCATGAGATCATTGAGGAGGCCACCAAGTGCATCATGTGCGGCGCATGCACGCACGCCTGCCCAAGCACCTGGGCCAGCCCCGATTACCTCGGCCCGGCAGCCATGCTTAAGGCCTACCGCTACACCTTCGACACCCGCGACGACGGCGAAGGCGAACGCCTTGACACGGTGGATTCTGAAAACGGGCTGTGGAAATGCTACACCATCTTTAACTGCAACGAGGCCTGCCCGAAAGATATTGACATTACACGCTGGCTCTCGGCGCTTAAGCGGCGCTCGGCTGTTACCGCGTAGCCGCCCCGCTTCAAACGTTGCACAGTTGCTATTTTCAGTTGATTGTGCCCAGAGGAATGCAGCGCCTCGTTTGCCGCATGGCAAGCGGGGCGTTCTGCATGAAGGACGCTTTGTGTAGGTAGCATTTTGCAAGAGGGTATTTTGCAAGAGGGACCCGTCTGCACGGAAGCTTGCATGAAGCTGCTTCTGATGCGTGAAACTCCCTGCTCATATCGTGCATTTGTGCGTCGAGCCGCCCTACTGCTCCCAACTTCACTCCCCCGGCTTCCCGTTACGGACCCGCCTTATGGCTTCGCCTCCTGTCCTTTTAGGTATCGAAACGTCGTGCGACGACACGGCGGCTGCTGTACTTGACGGCACCACGGTGCGCGCCAACGTCGTGTCGTCGCAGCACGAGGTGCATGCCGACTATGGCGGCGTCGTGCCGGAGTTGGCCTCGCGCAATCACGAGCGCCACATTGGCCCCGTGGTACAGCGCGCTCTTGACGAAGCGAACCTTGTCCCCTCCGACCTTGACGGCGTCGCTGTTACCTACGGGCCTGGCCTGCCTGGAGCATTGCTCGTCGGGCTCAGCTTTGCAAAAGCGTTTGCCTACGCCTGTGGATGCCCGCTCCTTGGCGTTAACCACCTGGAGGGCCATGCGTACTCGGCTCACATCGATGGGCACGGACCGCCGGAACCGTATCTGTGCCTCATTGTGTCGGGCGGACACACACAGCTCGTGCATGTGAAACGCCCTGGCACGTACACGGTGATTGGCCAAACACGCGACGATGCTGCTGGCGAAGCCTTTGATAAGGTCGCTCAGATGCTGAGCTTAGGCTATCCGGGCGGACCGGCGGTGGATCGACTGGCCCAGCAGGGCGATGCGGCCTTCCACGACTTCCCGCGGTCTTCCTTCGAGGACCTCTCGTTCTCGTTTAGCGGACTCAAAACTTCGGTGCTTTACTTTTTGCGCGATGTGCCCGATCAGGAACGCGACGATTTCATTGCGACGCATCGGGCCGACCTCTGCGCATCATTTCAGCAGGCCGTGGTTGATGTGCTTGTGGATGCAGTGCACCGTGCGGCCCGCGCTACAGACGTGGAGCATGTGGCCGTGGTCGGCGGCGTCTCGGCCAACAGCGGCCTGCGAACTGCCATCCAGACGCTGGGCGCTGATGAGGGCCTTCACATCCACCTTCCAGACCATGCATTCTGCACAGACAATGCGGCAATGATTGCTACGGTGGCTCGACAGCGCTGGCCCGCGGCCTCCCCCGAAACACTCGATATTAATCCGCGCCTTGCCTTAGCGTAAGGTACACTTTTTACTCTTTGCTTTGACGTTTATGGATTCGGATACGGACACGCCCTCGCTCGATGAAAGCCTAAATCAGGCAGCCCGGTTTTCGGAGACGTTGCCTGCGCTCTCTGACAACCTAAGTGGCGACGATCTCGCGCCCTGGCGCAACCGTATCGACGCTATTGACCGTCAGCTGGTGCGATTATTGAACGAACGAACTGCCTACGCGCACGTCATTGGTGCGATCAAGCACCTTATTGGGATGCGTGCTTACGTGCCGACCCGCGAGGCCGAGGTAATGGAAAACGTGATCGAAGCGAACGACGGCCCGTTTACCGACAACGCCATCCGCCGCATCTTTGAGCAGATTGTGGAGGAAACGCGGAGTCTGGAGCAGCGCACGTACGAAGGCAAGACCGAATAAACACGATGGACCGCAACTACACCCGCTGCACATGAATACCTGGATGCGCTGGGCGACGCTCGGCTTGCTTGGAAGTGCTGTAGCCGTGGCCCTGCTTGGTGGACTGCTTGTCTTTTTGAGCAATACCCCTTCGTTTGAAGGCGAGCGAAGCGTTAAGATTCCAAAGGGGGCTTCGTTTGAGACGGCTGTCGACAGCCTGGATGCGGCTGGGGTGCTGGCATGGCCCCGTACGATGCACTGGTTCGGCCAACTCACGGGGTGGCGCCATCAGGTAAAAGCAGGGCACTATGCCTTCGAGGCTGGTGCTTCGAACTGGACGATCCTCGACCGCATCCGCAAAGGGCTCCAGACGCCCGTCCGCGTTACGATTCCACCGGGCACAGTGTCCGACACAGTGGCCCGTGTGGCGGCACGTAACATGGCATTCGATGCCAACGACTTTCGCCACGCGCTGCAAGATTCGTCGCTTGCTGCCGATCTTGGCACCACCCCAGACGACCTGTTTGGGTACATGCTGCCTGATACGTATCACTTCTACTGGCAGACCTCCGCGCGCGAGGTGGTGCGGAAGATAAAGGCTGCTTTCGATCGCTATGCAGAAGAGCAGCTGGTCCCCGACCTGCAGTCGCACGACCTAAGCGTACGCGAGGGAGCCATTCTCGCGTCTATCGTGGAGTGGGAGACGGGCATTGGCGATGAGAAGCCGCGGGTGGCGGGCGTGTATCTGAATCGCTTAGACCGCGGCATGCCTCTGCAAGCCGACCCAACGGTTCAGTACGCTGTCATGGAGGAGGAAGGAGCCAAGCGCCGCCTGCTCTATGCTGACTACGACATTGAGCATACGTACAACACGTATCAGTTTCGCGGTCTGCCCCCCGGCCCTCTCACAAATCCGTCGCGCTCCTCGCTTCGGGCGGTGGCTAATTCTGAATCCCACAGCTACCTCTACTTTGTAGCTAATGGCGACGGCGGGCATACGTTTAGCCGCACACTGCGCGAGCACAACCGCGCCGCCCAGAAATACCACCGGCTGATGCGCCAGCGCCGCGCCGAGCAGGCCAACTGACGCAACTGATGGCACCGTGCTTTCTGTTGGCAACCATGCCCGCGCTGCAAACAGACGATTAGAACCGGTATCGGAGTCCGAGCGAGATCGTGTTGCGCACCACATCCTCATCAATGAGAAGCGGGTCGGCGGTACCGCGGGCATCGGGCACCTCGGTACGGCCGTACGCTACGAACTCATCGGTGAAGCGCTCCTGCATCCATCCGATGTCGAGCATGAGGTTGGAGTCGAAAGCATAGCTGATGCCGCCTGATAAGAATGTGCGGTCGCTCCGGGCGCTTTCCTCATCGGGATTCGGTTGGAAGGCAAGGCCGGTGCGAATGGTGAGCGCATCTGCCGAAAACGCCGCGCCGATCCGCGAATTGACGGTTACGTCCAGGTCGCGAATCTGCCGGTCAATGTCGCGTTCTACGCCCAGGCCCCCCCCATCGGCGCTAAAGTCGAGCGTTGACCAGTCGATAACCGCGACATCTCCAGCTATAGCCAGCGGCCCCAGGTCGAGCTCGCCGCCTGCGGACACGCGCCAGGGCGTACGCACCTCGTACTCGAATTCGTTGTCGTCGAGCGCTCCGGCAGCCAGCGAGCCGCCTTCATCGAAGAACGTTTCGATGCGCGTCCCAAAGGTTTCGGTGACGGTGTAATAGGTGGGTGTGGCAAACGACACGCCGAGCCGCAGTTCGTCAATAGGCCGTGCCGAGGCGCCAAAGCGTGCGCCGAAGCCTGTAAGATCGGCTTCGATGCCTTGCTCGAAGGTAAGCGCGTCGAATCCACTGAGCACGGCCCCATCGCCCAGAATCACGTCGTACTGGCTTCCGGTGTGGGTGTCATTGACATCGACCTCTTCGTAGATCCGGTCGAACGAGTAGGAGCCAAACGCCACAGTAAACGCGCCCCCCAGCATCACGTTAGGAGCCACTTCGACAGCCCCGCCGAAGTTTGCGTCGTAGAGGCCGCCGCTTTCGATGAGGTCTTCGCGCTGCTCGACGTTGCGGTCGCCCCCTGGGCGCACCGCCTGGATGAAGTCGTTATTGTCGGTGTCGGCGCGGCTGGGGTCAAACTCAATGGCCCCAGCGTCGAACGCAAGCGTTGTAAGCCGCCGGTCGAAGGTAAACGAGCCGTCGTCGTTGGGCGCGGGCGAGGGACTTCCGGGCAGAAAGGTGTCGGTGATGGAGCTCTGCCCGTTGATGCCCGAGGCTACGAGCGTGCGGTCGAAGCTGCGTGTGCGGTTGATGGCGCCTCCGAGCACAAGGTTGCCCTGTTCGGTGGGCACGCGATACACGAGCGCGGCATTACCGATGCGATAGCCCGACTGCGTGCGATCGAACGGCGCATTGTTCTGCTCACCCGGAACCAGCATACGCGCCTCGTTGGTCGTAAAATCGCCCGTTAAGCCGCCTGCAATGGTTGATGAGGTGGCCCAGCCCAGCCCGGCGGGATTGCCAAACAGCGCGGTGTAGGTGCCATTTCCGGACGTTCCATTGGCATCCAGCCAGCCCATATCGTGCGCCCCGGTGGCAGGGGCCCGCTCGCTGTAGCGGAAGACATCGTCAATGGTTTGGGCAGTGACGGGTGCAGCCCCCAGCAACCCGGCAACAACAGTTGCTGCAACAAAAGAATAAAGGCGATGCATGGCAGCAGAGGATCGGTGAGAAGCAAACGAGACGGCATGGCTTCTCAACGAAGCCACTCAACACGAGCGCACTCGTGCAGCGTGGGTGTAGCCGCTTTCATTGTGCGCAGAGTAACGTGCATTCTGGGTGAGGAGCCGAGCCCGAGTCCGTGCACAGAAGCTACGACATGGGCTCGTCGAGTTCCTCCTCTCGAATGCGTCCGCACACAAGCAGGCAGAGCGCTGAAAGGGTGGGGTCATTGATCTGGTAGTATACGTACAACCCCTCCTTACGGCGCGACAGCAACCCCTCGCGTGCCATCATGCCTAAGTGTTTGCTCACATTGGCTTGCCGATGCCCCGTTGCCTCAACCAGTTCGCTCACCGTCATTTCGCCGTTGAGCTGCAACTGGTTCAACAGCTCCAACCGAACGGTCTCGCTTAAAATTTTAAATCGGCTTGCCGCTTCTTCCAAGTGCCGATTCGGAATGAGTTCGTTGGCCATGATCTACCAAAAATTCTACAGGAAGGAAGGTATTATCGGAATGCATAGTGCAGCCGGAGGTGTTGTTCAGGTGCTGCATACGGGGCAAGACGGCCTAAAGTTGTCGCCCCTCTGCTTCCAACGTCGCCCTCCCCTCACCTCCGCGAACATGTCACAATGCTGTACGCCAGACGTCTCGTTCGTACTTCGTTTCATTCATTGCCCATGTATCTATTGCACCTGGGCATACCCATCGCCATCTTTACAACTACTGCTATCGTCCACTCGTTGTATAGTTGTCACACGACTTCCGAATCTTACGAGTATCCGCCCTGTAACTTGTAATGACAATAATATATCAGGAGCTTCTGCTATCCTGTTTTGCCAGCTATGAGCGACTCCTCGTACGACTCTTCCCAATTCAACGTTGAGCGCGCTACCAATGGACTGGTACTCACGCTCTACCTGGGTGCGGCTATTTTTCTCATTGTTATCGTGTGGATGGTGATGCGCACGATGCCGTCCTCTGAAGAGCCTTCTTCAGAAGACGAAAGCCGCAGCGCCCGCACCGAAGTATACGTCTCGGAGGCGCAGGCGCGGCCTGCTCCACTATCGGTACCGAACGCCGTGCCACTCGTCGGTTCCTCATAGCTGTCTCCACATGCCTACTGCTGTGTCACACGTCAATGGTTGGGTAGCTCACGCGAATGAATGTCATGGAAGTCCACAAGAGATCCCGGATCTGCTCCCGACGGCTGCCGGGATTGTCCGGGATGACTATAAAGTGGGAGCCCATGCGTTACCCTATGAATCATCTGTGACAGAGCACGACGTCATACTCGAACTGTGTCCCTGCAAGCTGATGACGTACCTTCCTCTTTCTGTTATTCTTGGGTTGCTGTTTACCGGCGCTGCTATCACCCTCACCATTCTGTTCCGTTCAGTGAAAGCCGGGCACTTCTCCAACTTGCAATCGGGCGCTTATGTGATCTTTGACGAAGACGAGCCAGTAGGTACGCCGCAAGACCAGTTCTTTCGTGAGGCTCCCTCTGATGCCGACTCCACCTCCGATAATAACACCAAAACCTCCCCATAGTAGCACCCCTACCGTCCGCCATTGCCCTGTTGCATCTTTCGCCTGAACTCGAACCGCTATTATGGCCAACGACTCTTCCTCTACTGGCTCGGTTTCCATGCCCGAATCTTCCGTATCCGATACCGGCATGCTTGAAGCCAACTGGCGCCGTACGGTCGACCAGTCTACGAAATGGCCTGTCATTGCCTTTATTGCGAGTGGTACGTTCTGGCTCCTTGTTGGGTCGGTCCTGGCTATCATTGCAAGCCTGAAGTTCAACATGCCCGACTGGCTCGTGCAACAGGGCTGGCTCACGTTCGGACGCGTACGCCCGGCCCACTTGAACACGGTCATTTATGGATGGATTTCGATGACTGGCGTGGGGGTGGCCACCTGGCTGTGGGCACGCCTCCTAAAAACAAAACTCCGCGGGCAAGGCTTACTCCTGGCCAGCGCAGGTATCTGGAATGTGGGCATGGTCATTGGCACCATTGGCATTCTGGTAGGCTACTCGCGCGCTATCGAGTGGGTTGAGATGCCGCTTCTGGCGTTTGCCTTTATCGTTCCCGCTATGGCCATGGCCACAGCCGCCTTCCTACTTACACTTCGTGATCGACGCGTACACCACCTCTTTATTTCGGTGTGGTACATCGGCGCTGCCATGCTGTGGGGGCCGTTTCTGGTCATTGCGATTCTATTACCCATTTACAGCGGCGTACCTGAATCTACCGCCAACTGGTGGTACGCGCACAACATCCTGGGGCTCTGGATCACGCCCATCGCGCTGGCCGCTGCGTACTACCTCATTCCTAAAGTCGTTGGGCGCCCGGTGTATAGCTACCACCTGTCCTATCTTGGCTTCTGGACGCTCGCCCTCTTCTATAACTGGGCGGGTGCTCACCACCTGGTGGGGGGCCCCGTGCCGCAGTGGACAACTACCGTCTCCATTGTCTTTAGCATGATGATGATCATTCCAGTCGTGGTCGTCGCGGTGAACCACCACCTCACCGTCGTTGGTCACTTCAAAAAAGTGATCTACAGTCCTACGCTGCGCTTTGTCGTGTTTGGCGCGATGAGCTACACCGCCGTGAGCCTGCAGGGCTCGTTTCAGTCGCTGCGCGCCTGGCAAGAGATTACGCACTTCACGCACTACACCATTGCCCACTCGCACCTGGGCGTGTACGCCTTCGCCACCATGATTCTGTTCGGTGCAACGTATTACATCATGCCACGCGTGATGGAGTGGGAATGGGAGAGCCCCCGACTGGTGAGCCTCCACTTTTGGACGACCGGCCTCGGCATTGGTATCTACATTACCGCCTTGTTCATTGGCGGAGTGATTCAGGGACTCCAACTGCTGGATTCCAATGTTGCCTTCTTACAGATTGTTGAGGATCTAAAACCCTGGTTCTGGGTCCGCTCCATTGGGGGTACGCTCATGACACTTGGGCATATCGTATTTGCGTATCTGCTCTATCGCATCATCATGCGCCAGGGCGCCCCGCAGACCGGTCCTACGTACTTCCGCCCTGCGCCCGAAGACATGTTCCGCTCACGTGACACCCAACCCACACCGGCTATTGACGAGCAGCCCGGCCTGTAACTTCTACCATTTGTTTTTCCCTCACGACCTGGCGATCTGGCTATGACGCGTGCCTTCCTTATCTTCATGGGCGCCCTTGCGGCGATCCTCATGAGCTTTACCGCGCTGGCGCTGGTTCCCAGTCTGCAGTTGGCGGCTATTGAGCCAACTCCTGGAACGACCGACTACACGTTCGAGGAACGCCTGGGTAAGCAGGTCTACATGCGCGAGGGCTGCATCTACTGCCACACGCAGCAGGTGCGCCCCGATGGCTTTGGCAGTGATATCGATCGTGGATGGGGCTCGCGTGGGTCGCTACCAGGCGACTATGTGTTCGACGACACCCACCAGATGGGCACGATGCGCACTGGGCCCGACCTGCATGATATTGCCTCGCGCCAACCCAGCCGCGACTGGCAACTGGCGCACCTGTATCAGCCTCGCTCGGTTAGCGAAGGATCAGTGATGCCGGCGTATCCCTACCTGTTCGAGGTCAAGAACGAAGAAGAGGTGCGCGCTTCCGAAGTCACCGTGCCCATTAGTGGCGAGTATGCTCCCCCCGAGGGGCAGGTTGTCGTTGCAACCGACGAAGCCCTCGCGCTCTACGAGTACCTGATGACGCTGGAGCTGCAAGAAGCGGATGACTCCTAACCTCGGCTCCCTGCTCTGCTCTTTCCCGAACGCTTCCGTCGCCCTGTGCTATGCCCACTGACTCCGATCAGCCCGACTCATCTGCCGGCGCGCCCCAAGATGCACCCAACTCGGATGCCGACGGCCGCTCCGATGATTTCAACGAAACGCCCGAGCCCATCGACATGCTCGCGCCTCTGTTTCGCGAGGAACCCCTTCGTCCCGAAGGCGGCGAGGCGCCCCCCATGTGGCTCTGGATGATCATCTTTGGCGTTATCCTATTTAACGTCTATTACCTGGGAAGCTACGTCGGCGACTTCAGCACCGATCCGTGGCTGCAAGGACGCACCCTCGCTGCTGCCTCCGAAGAGGAAGACGCGACCGAAGTCACCGTCGATGGCGGACGCATCTACAACAACCGCTGCCAGTCCTGCCACCAAGCCGACGGGCAAGGCGTTTCCGGCCAGTTCCCGCCCCTGGTTGAATCTGACTGGGTAACGGGCGACAAAGGCCGACTCATCCGTATCCTCTTGCACGGAATGGAGGGGCCGATGGAGGTGCTCGGCGAAGAGTACAACGGCGTCATGCCGAGCTGGCAGAATCAGTTGGATGATGCAGAGATTGCCGCTGTCCTTACACATATTCGCAGTGAATGGGAAAACGACGCTTCCGAAGTAACGGCTGATGAGGTGGCAGCACTGCGCGAGGCCGAATCGGAACGCAGCGAGGCGTGGAGTGCCGAAGAGCTCAACGACACCGCCAATCAGGGCTTCCCCGAAGGCGCTGACCTGGGCGAATCCGAAGAGGAAGACAGTGAAGATGCAAACGAAGGCGAATCTGAGAGCGAGTAACGCGGAATCCATTCGTAGAAACACGGCGCGCCGTGCCCCTACTACCCACGACAACGTGACGCCGCCCCCGTAGAGATGTGCCAGTGGCGCGTCTCTACTGGCGCGTCTCTACGGAGACGGCCTCCTGCCTCAAGAACGCGGGTAACATCCTGCGGCTAATGAACAGGTCCTGCCATGCAGCACTGTGATCATTGCGACCTTCCGCTCTTCGACACGCCCATCCCCGGTAAGGATGACGACGCGCAGTACTGCTGTTACGGCTGCCAGATGCTCGACGAAACCGTGGGGGCCGACGCGGTCGACGAAAATGACGCTACGCTCGCTCCACTCCTACAACGCACGGTCATTGGCGGGCTATTGGCCGGATTTACGATGGTCTTGAGCCTCGCCATTAGCTCCGAGTATGGCTTTGCGGCACTGCGCAACCTGGAGCACGCCGTGGGGACCGCCCATCTGGTACTCGTGCTCACCGCAGCGCCCGCACTCATCCTGCTGGGCACGCCAGTTGTGCGCGCCGCCTGGAACACGCTTCGTCAGGGCCGCCTGTCGCTGCACCTCTTGTTTGCGATGGGCACCTCGGCGGCAGTGCTCGTGAGCCTCCTCTCGTACGTGCGCGGCACGGGGCCCGTCTACCTCGAAACTGCCGTCATGCTCTTGGCGCTCTACACGCTGGGGCGCTACCTCACCGCACGCAGCAAACACCGCGCACGCCGTGTGCTTGGTGCCCTGCTCACCGTGCCCGACACCACGTACCAGCGCCTCTGTCCAGAACCTGGCGAGGTGCCGCCCGATGCCCTTCGCCCCGACGACCGCATCCGCCTGCACGCAGGCGACGTGGTGCCTGCCGACGGCGTGGTTGTCTCCGGACGCAGTTTTGTGGATACCCGGCAGCTCACGGGCGAGTCAACCCCCATCGCAACATCGGAAGGCGACCGCTGCTTTGCAGGCACGCAGGTCGTAGACGGTACGCTGGAACTGCGCGTTACGGCAACCGGCGCTGACCGGCGGCTGCATCAAATTGAGGAAACGATGCGCGCAGCCATGGCCCAGCCCTCGCGGCTCGCCAAGCGCACCGAGCGCATCATGCGCGTGCTGATTCCCGGGGTCATTGCGCTCGCCCTCATCGCGTTTGGCGGATGGTGGTGGATGGCAGGCGCCGAGAAAGCACTGTATGTGGCGCTAAGCGTGGTGCTCATCACCTGCCCATGCGCGCTCGGGCTCGCTGTGCCGCTGACCCGCGTGCTGGCCCATGGACGCGCCGCCACGCACGGCGTGCTCATCCGCGACGGACAGACGCTCCTGGATCTGCACCGTGTATCTACTCTTGTGTTCGACAAAACCGGCACGCTCAGCCGCCTCGATGCCCAGGAGGTGCAGGTGGAGGCCGTAGCACTGGCTGCTGCCGATGGAAAATCAGCGCCGCATCCGAATCCCGACCAACTCTTGCAGTATGCCGCCGCCGTCGAGATGCACACGCACCACGTGCTGGGAGACGCCATCCGCACAGCGGCTCAGGAAGCCCGTTCCGAAAACGAAGCCATTCCCTCTGCGCACGACGTGCGCACCGTGCCGGGTGCAGGGGTCGTGGGACACGTCGATACGTCGGAGGGAACGCAGCGCGTCGGCGTAGGAAGCAAGGCCCTCGTGCAGCAGATGGGCCTGGCACTGCCACCAGACACTGCAGTGCCTGCTGCGGCTGGACGCATCCGCCTGTTTGTAACGTACGGCGGTGCGGTAGCAGGTGTGCTGCTTCTCACCGAAACGCCCCGTCCCGATGCCGCTCCCGCGCTGCAAGCACTTCGCAAGCATGGCTACGCGCTGCACCTGCTCACCGGCGACCAGCCCGAGGCCGCCCACCGGCTGGGCAATGCGCTGGGGCTTCCGGTAACTGCCGGACAAACGCCCGAAGCTAAGCTGGAGGCGCTCGCTCGCTGGCGTGCTGAACATGGCCCCGTAGGCATGGTGGGCGATGGGATCAACGACGCGCCTGCACTGGCCGAGGCCGACGTGGGCATTGCGGTGGTGCAGGGCGCGCCCGTTACGCTGCAAGCCGCCGACATCACGCTCTACCGCGACGATCTGCGCATGCTGCCGTGGCTGGCCAACCTGTCGGCGCAGACCACGCGCATTGTGAAGCAGAATCTGTGGTGGACGTTCGCCTACAACGGCATCGGCGTGGGGCTGGCGGTGGCGGGACTGTTGCATCCGATTGCTGCGGTCGTCATTATGGCCGGAAGCAGTGCGCTCGTTACCGCAAATGCGTTTCGCATAAAGCGCGTTGATCCACCGGCCCATTAGTTGGCTTCACGACATGTGAGCGTCGCGTCTGCGAGCGCAGGGAGTCCCGTACTTTAGCGGAGTAGTTGACTCTCTTGCTTCAAGTGGAAGGTTGTGCTTTCGTAGGCACAAGGAAAAGCACTGCTCAAAAGTATAGCAGAGGTGCTGCAATCCTTGCCCCTCTGATAAATAGGCAGCTGCAGGGCAGGCATGTGTTCATGCGAGTTTGTCTGGAAAAGGAGTATCTTATACCAGGTGCGAGACTTCGATGTACACGTTAGGTTGGAGGCCGCCCGGGATATCCGCACCCCAGGAGTACTCGGTCGCGGTGCTCCCAGCACTTCGCTCCTGATCCCGGGCTAAGGATTTGCAGCCCATAGCCGGGTAACCTGTGCCGACCGCTGTCGGTACCGCTTGCGTCCCCGGCGACATTAAGGCGAGTTTCGTCGCTCACCGATTGCAAACACCTGTATGATGATTCAGCGCAGATGGTATTATTTGGAAGCTCCCGAAAACATACGGCTGGAGAGGGTCGTCCTAATCCACCGCGTCGCGTCATGCTGAAGCATAGCCAGGGCCGGCACAATAAACATAAGGATGACGGTGCCTGCCAGAATGCCGCCTCCAAGACTGATTGCCATAGGAACCAGGAACTGGGCCTCTACGCTCCGTTCCAAAATGAAGGGAACGAGCCCGAAGAAGGTCGTGAGCGACGTGAGGAAGATGGGGCGGAAGCGCACTTGACCAGCCTGGATGAGAGCGTCTTGCCACGAGGCTCCTTTGGCCCGTGCCTCATTGGCAAAGTCAAGCATCACAAGCGCATTATTGACGATAACACCGCTGAGCCCAACAATCCCAAAGATGCTGGGCATGATGAGGTTGTAGCCGAGCACAAAATGACCCAACAACGCGCCAATCCACGCAAAAGGAATGGTCGCCATGATGATGAGCGGCTGCACGTACGACCGGAAAGGAATAGCCAGGAGCCCGTAGATCGCAAACAAAGCCAGCAGGAAACCCACCTGGAGCGTCCCCTGCGACTTGTTCTGCTCCCGCTGCTGCCCACCAAACTGGTAGCTGAGGTCGGGCATTTGTGCCTGCAGGGCAGCGAGTGCACCTTGCTCAAGCTGTGCTGATGCCTCTCCTCCTGTGATGATGGTTGCATCCACATCGGCGCTAACCGTGACGACGCGGCGTCCGTCCTGCCGCTGGATTTGTGTGGGGCTGGTACCGAGCGAGACGGTAGCTACTTCGTCAAGCGGCACCGCGTCTCCACTCGGCGTGCGAATCCGGTACGCATGAAGATCATCCACGGCGTTGCGCTCTTCGTCTGGGAGGCGTACGTAAACGCGTACTTCATCCTGCCCGCGCTGCAACCGGTACGACTCGACCCCGAAGAAGGCAGCCCGGGTTTGCTGAGCCAGATCGTTTAGTGTGAGTCCCAGCGTCCGAGCTGCGGGCTTAAGGCGGAGCTTAATTTCTCGCTTCTCCTCCCAGTCCGTCGTTACGTTGACAACGCCCCCGCGCCGCTGAAGGCTGTCCTGTACAACCATCGCCGCTTGCTTCATCTGCTCGACCGTGGGGGCAAAAAGCTGCACGGATACAGGATCGCCCCCAGGACCGCCCGTACTGCTTACAAAGGCGAGCGACTCGATGTCTGCGGGCGTGCCGACCGCGCGGCGCCAGCGATCTTCTAGCTCGGGGGAAGGCACGGTTCGCTCTTCTGCATCAACCATCTCGATGCTCACCTCCGCCACATTCGGGCGCTGTGCCGTGAATCCGGCCTGCGTGCGCCCCCCCGAAGCAACAGGCTGGCGGCCCACAGTCGTGTAGCTGGTTTCGAGGAGACGCTCCCCAGACTCGTCTTCCAGCTCGCGGAGCACCTCCACCCCCTGTGTCCGCAGCCGCTGGGCAGCGCGCTCGGTGGCTGCGGCATTCGTGCCTGGTGGCATTTTCACCTGGACCGTCACCACATTGCCCGGGATGCTTGGGAAGAATTCGTTCTTGATATACCCACCTGCCAGCAGGCTGAACGTAATGATTAGTAGCCCGAGTCCGCCAGAGATTGCAATCCCATAGTGGCGCGTAGCGAAGTTGAGGGCATTCTGCAGGGGCCCCTCAATGAAGTTCGTAAGCCAACGGTCTACGCGCATGCGT
The DNA here is from genome assembly GCF_046498435.1 of Longimonas sp. Lineage (NCBI taxonomy): Bacteria > Pseudomonadati > Rhodothermota > Rhodothermia > Rhodothermales > Salisaetaceae > Longimonas > Longimonas sp. The sequence continues at coordinate 30,115 of NZ_JAWOAR010000215.1, forward strand.
ACCCGGTTCAGAGCTTGGCCGATGGATGTCTTGGGAGGCTTCTGTCCTGCACTGTGGGAAAGGTGCGAGGGCAGGATAAACAGCACCTCCAGAACCGACATCGCCAGAATAAAAATGACGACCGTGGGCACGTCCCCTAAGAACTTCCCGATGGTACCGCCGACAAACAGAAGAGGCGCAAACGCAGCGATAGTGGTGAGAACGGCAAACACAACGGGCGTCGCCACGCGCTGCGTTCCCTCGATGGCTGCCGAAAGCGGCTCCCCTGTTCGCCGCTGCTCGGCATACACATTTTCGACCACCACAATGGCATCATCCACGGCAATACCCATTGCGATGATAAAGCCGAATACCGACAGCATATTGATGGATACATCCAGCAACTGCATCAGGATGAGCGCTCCCAAAAACGAGAGGAAGATACCTGAGGCCGTCCAGAATGCCTTCCGTGGGGTTAGGAAGAGCGTAAGCATCAAAATTACCAGTACCAGCCCAACGAGACCGTTTTCGATCATGATGTTGAGCCGGGTACGCAGGTTGTCAGCGCTGTTGCGCCAGACGGTGGCCGTAATGCCCGGGGGAAGCTCAGGGCGGAGTTCAGTGTTGAGATAGCTCTTTACGGTCTCTTCCACATCCAGCGCCTGCTCGTCGCCAGTCCGGAAGACGTTGAGCAATACCGCTGGCTCACCGTTGAAACGGGTGATGAGATCTGAGTTTTGGTCGAACCCATCCCGCACTGTGGCCAGATCGCCAAGCCGCACGCTTGTACCGTCTGATTGGCTTAGCAGAATAATATCTTCAAAATCCGACTGAACGTAGTTTTGCCCTTCCGTGCGGATGCTGATTTCCTCGTCCTCCGTCTCAATGCTTCCGCCGGGCAGGTCAAGACTTGATTCACGTACGCGCCTGCTCACTTCGCTAAGGGTCAGCTCATAGGCACGAAGCGTATTGCGCGAGAGCTCAATGGAGATTTCCTCATCCGGCACTCCATCCATCTGAACGTACGAGATCTCCGGTTTCAGGGTGAGATCATTTTCAGCCTGCTGGGTAGCCTTCCGGAGTACCTGAAGCGGAATGTCTCCGTGCAGCGCTACCTGAAGCACCTGCTCGCGGTTGGTGACTTCCGTTACGATCGGCTCCTCAGCCTCGTCTGGAAACGCTGTAATGCGGTCGACCTCCGACTTAATGTCGGTCCGTACCCGGCCCAGGTCTGTACCGCGATACAGTTCCACCGTCACCACGCCCACGTTCTCTGCCGCCGTCGCCAGTATGCGGTCGATGCCTTCAACCGCCTTCACCTGGTCCTCAATACGTTGAATGATCGAGTCCTCCACATCCTCGGGCGAGGCTCCCGGGTAACGCACGCGCACCTCTACAGCGTCGAGACTGAACTCCGGAAAGTTTTCCTGCACAATTGTCGTCGCAGCCAGCCCCCCTCCCAGGATAAACAGCATCATGAGCAGGTTTGCCGCAATGCTGTTGCGCGCAAACCAATCAATCAGACGGTTCATCAGGAACAGGGGGTAAAGGAAAAAAGGGACGGTACCTTTCTTGGAGACGAATACCGCGCGGCTGCCCGGTAACGGCTGCCCGGTTACCGGTAAAGGGGGGGCGTGACTGCAAACACTCGACTACCAACTTGTTATTACATGGTAGTCTGAACATATGTCAGAGTTCGGCCATGCCTCGCGTCTATCTTGAGAATCACGCGTGTATCACGAAATCCTTCACCGTGAAAGGCGCCGTGAAGACGAGAGACACCGTTGGGTAGATACCAGAAGAAAAGCTCGTTCTACCTACAAACGACGCATAATCGTTGCGTACGCAGTGAACCGCTTGGCGGAGCGTCCCGTTTTTCTGTTGATCGATTTATGTCACGCATCCCCCACGCTGTATGTATCGCGCTACGCTTCTTGCCCTCTGTATTTTGGTCGGACTCGCCGGGCCTCTCTATGCTCAAACGGATCCGCCCCCCACAGATAGCACGGTCGTGGAGCTGCCCGAAATCACCGTCGAAGCCACACGTAATCTCGAAACCCAAGGCAGCGCGCCGTTCACGGTCTCAACGGTTGAGCGCACGCTGGAAGCCCAGACGCTGGAGGCTCCCGTGTTCTTGAGCGATGCCTTGCAAGGCATCCCCGGCGTGTGGCTGAACGACCGCGGCCACTTTGCCGTGGGCGAGCGGCTCGTGGTGCGCGGCATGGGCTGGCGCTCGCCCTTTGGCGTACGCGGCGTGCAAGTGCAGCTCGACGGCATCCCGCTCACCATGCCCGACGGACAGGCCTTCCTCGACATCGTCGATCCGCTGTTTGTGCGCCACACCGAGGCCATACGCGGCCCGTCGTCGCTCTTCTGGGGCAACGGCAGCGGCGGCGTGCTCTTTTTGGATACGCAGCCCCGCGCTGAAACGCCCACGGCCACGCTGCGCGCGGGCGGCGGCAGTCACGGATTGCAGCAACTGGCCGCCGAGGGCGTAGCCCGCACCGAAAACAGTACCTGGCGCGTAGCGGTGTCGGATATGCGGCGCGACGGCTTCCGCGACAACAGCGATGGCCGCTTTACGCGCGCCCTGCTTAGCACCCAACTCGACCTGGCAGCGCGTACGCAACTCAACGTGGTGGGCGCGTTCGTAGACCAGGATGCCCGCAATCCCGGATCGCTCACAGCCGAGGAGGTGGAGGAGGACCGCACGCAAGCCAACACCGCCTTCGACGCGTTCAACGCAGGCAAGCAGAGCACACAAGGCCACCTGGGCGCGCGTCTGCGCCACGCATTCGACACCACCACGCTCACCGCCACCGCATTTGGGGGCTTCCGCGACCTGGAGAATCCGCTCCCCTTCAGCCTCGTCGCATTCGACCGGCTGTACGGTGGGGCGCGCACTACACTCAGCGGTAGCGCCGGCGCGGCCGAATGGAACGTGGGCGCTGATGCGATGGTGCAGCGCGACGACCGCACCAACCAGGCCACCGACTTTGCCGCCCGCGAGTTCTTGGACGAGCTGACCCTGGACCAGGTCGAAACCGTAC
>NZ_JAWOAR010000255.1:0-9036 GCF_046498435.1 Longimonas sp.
CTTCATTGATCCCATCGCACGGCGCACGCATGGAGTTGCTGCTGAGCATTCTTACCTCGACGGCCTGGGTGTTGCTCGCCCTCACGATTCTGGTCTTCATTCATGAACTCGGACACTTCCTTACGGCTAAGTACTTCGGGATGCGAGTGGAGCGCTTCTCGATCGGGTTTCCGCCAACTGTTTTTGGGCGGCGTATGGGAGACACCGAGTACGTTATTGGGGCGACGCCGCTGGGCGGATACGTAAAGATTAGCGGCATGATCGATGAGAATCTGGACACTGAGCACATTGAGGCCGAGCCCGAGCCGCACGAATTTCGGTCGAAGCCGGTGTGGCAACGCATTATTGTGATTACGGCGGGCGTGATCTTTAATGTGTTTCTGGCTGCCCTCATTTTTGCAGGGATTAAGTGGAGCACGGGCGAGTCGTACATTCCTGCCGAAAACATTGAGTCGGTCTATGTACAGGAAGGATCGGTTGCCCACGGCATGGGCTTGCGCACGGGCGATCAGATTGCTGCGGTGAATGGGGAGGCGTTTGAGACGTTCGACCAGCTAAATCCGGGCGCGCTTCTGGCAGATACGCTAACGATTACGGTAGACCGCAGCGGCACCTCGGAAACGCTGGTCGGGCCGCGCGACATTATGACGCAGATCAGCCGTGCCAGTAGTCAGACGGTTGGCTCGCCGCTGGGCATTTCGTTTACACCGCCGCTGGTGGGAGCTGCACCCGAGGGGCGTCCGGCTGCTGAGGCGGGGATGCGCACGGGCGACCGCGTAGTGCATGTGGCAGGCGACTCGATTCGGTTCTGGCAAGAGATGGCGGATCGCATTCAGACGTCTGAGGGGAACCCAACGACCATCCGATGGCTCCGAGCCGATTCCTTGCAGCAAGACGACGACCCCGAGCCGATGGCGCGCACAGATCGCGGTGCGCTATACGAGGCCACCATCACACCCGAACAAGACGACGATGGACGCTACCTCTTAGGCATTGCTGCGCCATCGCCCGACATGCTGGCGTCCGAGTTTGGGCAGCGCACCCGCACCTTTTCGCCAGGCGAGGCGCTCGTAGCAGGGACGGCGGAAACATGGTCGTATGCCGAAAATATCGTCGTAAGCCTAAAGCGCATCGTTGTAGGGCGCGATAACGTGCGCGACAACCTGGGGGGGCCCGTGCGCATTGCGCAAGTGACGAGCCAGGCCGCATCGGCAGGGGCGGTGGATTTCTGGCGGATCGTTGCGATTCTGTCGATCACGCTGGCTATTATGAACATCCTGCCGATTCCAGCGCTGGATGGAGGGCAGTTGGTCTTTCTGATTTACGAAGGCATTACCCGGCGCCCGCCCTCTACCCGCGTGCGCCTGATCGCGCAGCAAGTGGGAATGCTGCTTCTGTTGGGCTTTATGATCTTCCTTATCTTCAACGACATCTTGCGCCTGTAAGCTGTAGGTTGGCCCAGCGTCCCCGTGCATGCGGACCACAGCTTGGATGATTCTGCATATAGATGATGGGGGCTTGCATGAAACGTTGCTTGTCCCTGTTCGTGCAGATACATTGGAAATACGTGTAACGCAGGATATAAGCCTGCTACGCCGTCGTCTCGGCTGCCGTGCGCACTGCGTGCGGATGCGAAAGGGCGGCTCTTATCCAACCGTCTGTTTTCTATCCATCACCCGCCTGCCAACGTGGACAACGACGCAGAACTGCAAGAGCTGTTGCACAAGCGAGGGGAAGTGCCGCAGCATGTGGCGGCGATTATGGACGGAAACGGGCGCTGGGCGCAACAGCGCAGCCAGGTGCGCTATGCCGGGCATTATGAAGGCGTTGAGTCGGTGCGCGACATCGTTGAGGCGTGTTCGCAGCTCGATGTACAATATCTTACGCTCTATACCTTTAGCACGGAGAACTGGGATCGCCCGACTGTTGAGGTGAAGGCCATCATGCGGCTCATGGCGCACGCGGTGCGTAAAGAGCGCCCTAACTTGATGGAAAATAACGTGCGCATGAAAACCATTGGCGACCTCTCCCAACTGCCAAGGCAGTGTCAACGCGAGATTCAACAAACGGTGCGTAAGACCGCCTCGAACACCGGTTTGACTCTCGTGCTTGCGCTCTCGTACAGCGGCCGCTGGGATATGACAGAAGCCGCCCGCCAGCTGGCTACGATGGTGGCCAATGGTGTGCTCGACCCTGAGGACGTAGACGAGGAGATTGTGGGCAGCCTGCTCGATACGGGATCCATTCCGGATCCCGATTTGCTCATTCGTACCGGTGGCGAGTATCGGCTCTCCAACTTCATGCTCTGGCAAAGTGCATACTCGGAGCTCTACATCACCGATTGCTACTGGCCAGACTTCCGCCGCGAGCAGTTGTACGAAGCCATCCGTAGCTATCAGGACCGGGACCGCCGATTTGGACAGGTGCCGGTAAATGGACACAAAAGCTATGCATCTGACACGTAGTGCTTTGTCAACGATAGTGCTTTGTCAACGATGATTCTACGTGTCGAACCGAGATGTGGCGGATGTAGCGCTGTCCTGAACGGCTCCCGCTGAACGTCGAGAAGATGGTTTCCCCGACTGCGCTCACCATGACATGCTTCCGTTGGAGGATAATTTCAGGATGATCATCAAAATGAGAATTGAGGCAGCACTGGTTAACGCACAGCCTGATACGTCATACGACAGACAGCACACCAGATTCGCTGCACTCAACCCGTAGCACACAATAGACGACCATACGAATTGAGTCCCGGTGCACGTTGCGCTGGGTACGCCCCTCTGCTGTTTTTCTCCACCACAGCCCCTTGTTGTGATCGCGACTTCAACCCGTACACGACCCCGTGCTCGATGCAGTGCTCGATGCAGTGCTCGATGGGCCGGGCTTTTGGCGCTGCTTCTTCTGTTTGTCGGCGGTCTTGCCGGACCGGCGTATGGGCAGGTTGAGCCTGATCCGATGCCGACCCCGGAGCCTGAGCCTACACCTATGCCTGAAGAAGGCCCGCCGCCTGAAGGCGCTGCGCCGATGACTGAGCAAACCACGCTAACGGTTTCCTCGGTTCGCGTTGAAGGCGCTGAAGATCGCGCCCGCGATCTGGTGCTACAAACCAGCGGCATAAACGAAGGGCAAGAGATTCAACTGCCGCGTAGCGAGGCTATTGCAGAGGCCGTGCGGGCCGTCTACGATCTACGCTTGTTCTCGGATGTGCGCATCTATCAAGAAGAGCGCGACGATAGCACCGTCGGGCTTGTCATTGAGGTGACACCAGAGCCGCGCCTGGGCGAGTTGCGTCTGCAAGGCATGGACCGCAGCGACCGCCGCGATGTTGAGAGCGAATTGCCGCTGCTGTTGGGGCGCCCTGTACGCCAAAGCGATATTGAGCGCTCCGTGCAGATCATCCAAGATCATTATGCGGAAGATGGATACCTGAATGCAGAGGTCAATGTGGTGCGCAACACCATGTCGAGCGGCCAAGTGCGTCTGGTGCTTCAGGTCGATCGCGGCGAAAAGGTGAAAATCGATGAGATTGTGTTCGAAGGCAATGAAGCATTCTCAGACCGCCGCCTGCGCAAGCAGTTCGAGGAAAACAAAGCCAAGAGCTGGTGGCGCTTCTGGCGTAATGCTACGTTCGACCCCGATGTGTTAGAGGACGACCTGGATGCCGTTATCGACTACTACGGTGAAAATGGCTACTACGACGCGCGCATCACAGGGCATGAGATCCGCGAAACCGACGACGAAGATATTGTCGTAGCGGCCTCAGTCGAAGAAGGCCACCAGTACTATGTGCGCAGCGTAGAATGGGAAGGCAATACGGTCTATTCTGATGAGGCGCTGGCCAACCGTCTTGGCTTTGAAGAAGGCGATGTCTTCAATAGCCGCCGTCTCGACGAAAACCTGCAAGGCAACCGCGAAGGGTCGGATGTAGCAGGCCTCTACATGGATCGCGGCTACCTGCAATTCAACGCCCAGCCGTCGATCCGCGTGGTAGGTGAGGACTCCCTCGACATCGATATCGATATTCGCGAAGGCGACACATACGACTTTGGTAACATCACGGTTGCAGGCAATACCAAAACTAAAGATCACGTGGTGCGCCGCGAACTCTTTACGGTACCGGGACAAACGTTTAGCCGCAGCGCGATCCAAGAATCCATCCGGCGCCTGATGCAGCTCAACTACTTCAGCCAAGAGTCGCTCGGCGAGGGCCCGGCGCTCGACGTTGATGACGAGGAGCAACAGGTGAATCTTACCTACAACCTTGAGGAAGTCGGAAGCGACCAGTTGGAGCTCTCAGGCACATGGGGGCGTTTCGGACTGGTGCTGCAACTGGGCTTCCAGTTCAACAATTTCTCAACCCAGAGCATGTTTGATGGAAGCGCCTGGCGCCCGCTCCCCTCGGGCGATGGCCAGCGTCTGGGCATTAACGTGCGGACCAACGGGACCTTTTTCCAGAGCTATTCGCTCTCGTTTACCGAGCCCTGGTTCCGGGGCCGCCCCAACCCCATTGGCGGATCTGTCTCCTTTACACAGTTCTCACGCGAGCCGGTATCGATTAGCAACAACCGGTCGCGCGATGGGACCTTCACCCAAATCAGTTCCAACCTGTTCTTCGAACGTCGCCTAAGCTGGCCCGACGACAACTTCAATCTGTCGTTTGGCGTGGGCTACCAGTACTGGCGCAACGATCGGGGGCTGCTCTCCAGCTTGCCTGAAGGCGTTAACCAAACCGTAACGTACAACCAGGCGCTCACGCGCAATTCGCTGGATAACCCGATGTTTCCACGCGAAGGGTCGAAAATCCGGCTTTCCGCCGAAGTTGCGCCGCCTATTGGCGATCTGGTTCAGTACCACAAGTGGCGGTTCAATACCGATTGGAATATCCCAATCGGAGAACGGTTCTCAGTCAGTGTAGGCACACGATTCGGCTACATCGGCTCTATTACAGGTGAGGATGTTGCCTTTGAGCGCTTCGAAGTGGGCGGCACGCTCTTCGACTTCAGCGGCTACCAGTTTGGTACCGAACCCGTACCCATGCGCGGCTACCCCGCCCGCGTCATTGGTCCGCGCGAAACGGTTCGTGGACAGGTGTCGCCGGTTGGTGGACGTATTCTGAACAAGTATACATCTGAGTTCCGGGTCAAGGCCGTTGAGTCGCAGCAACTGCAAGCGGCCCCCTACCTGTACCTCGATGCGGCAAACACATGGGATAGCTTTCAGACCTACAACCCGTCCTCGCTTTATCGCTCGGCAGGTGTGGGGGTGAAGCTCTTCTTGCCCATCGTGGGTATGATCGAGTTCAATTATGGGTATAACTTCGATACCTTCGTACCCTTCCAGCAGAGCGAAGATGGAATGCCAGGCTGGCGGTTCCAGTTCTCGCTCGGACAGGGTGGGCAGCAGCAGCAACAATAGCTTCTTGTATGCAAAAGCGCACTGCATCCCCCAACCTGTGGGTCTGTGTGGGCACGCAGGTGCGGGGCGATCATGAATTTGCAACTCGTACCCATGGGTAGACAATACTGGACAGCAGGGTTCGTTTATACTCTGCCACTTGTTGTTCTTTTTCTCTTGGGAAGCATGAAGCCGGCAGCGGCTCAGCAAGACATTGCTTACATCGACTCTGATGAGGTGCTGGAGCAGATGCCGGAATATGCCTCGGTACAGGAGGAACTCGATCAACTGGAGCAAGAGTGGCGAGCAGAAATTGAGGCGCAAGAAGAAGATGTCGATGCCCTGGTGGAAGAGTTCCAGGCGCGCGAACTACTCTACACGCCCGATGAGCAGGAACGCCAGCAAGAGCGCATCCGCGAGGCGCGCCGCGAGGTCGAACGCCTGCGTGATGAATACTTCGGCCCCGAAGGACAGCTCTTCCAGCGTCAGCAAGAATTGATGCGCCCGCTTCAAGAGCGGGTTCTGGAAGCGGTAGAAGACATTGCTGAGTCGGCCGGATACGATTACGTGTTTGACACGGCGGGTGAGTACCTCTTTATGTATGCCGCTCCCCAGCACGACCTGACTGAAGATGTCATCCTGGAGCTTGGTATTGAACTCGAAACCAATAACTGACTCTACGAAGACTGCGACGCGGTACCTGCCGTGCGCACGCTACATCAGCAGGTGTACACAGCATCTGCTTTCGATACCCTCTGAACGCAACCAATCCATTATGTTCAACCGATATTCCGTTACAGCCCTTGTGCTCCTCTTCGTTGCTGCATGGGGCACTGCCGACGTACAGGCGCAACAGCGCATCGGATTCACCAATCAGGAAGCAGTGCTGGCTAATATGCCAGGCATTGAAGATGTGCAAGAACAGCTTGAGCAAGAAACGGTGCGCCTGCAAGGTAACCTGCAAGAGCAGCAGCAAGAGTTTCAGGAGCAGGTACAGCGTTACGAGCAGCAGCAAGGGCTGCTCTCCGATGAGCGCCTGCAAGAGCGAGAAGACGAACTCCGCGAGATGCAGGCCGAACTACAGCGCTCGCAGCAAGAGGCCGAGCAAGAGCTGGCCCAGCGCGAAATGGAGTTGATGCAACCCCTGCTCGAAGAGCTGCAAACCGCCATTAACGAGGTCGCTTCCGATCAAAACCTCGACCTGGTCTTGCGCGAACAAGCGATGCTCTACGTGAACGGCTCTACCAGCGATGTGGTCAACATCACACGCGATGTGGCCAGCCGCCTGGACATCGAAATTGAGGATACCGAAGCCGAACCGGGACCGTCGCTCGACACCGAAAACCCAATGGGTGGCGGGGGCGGAACCAACTAAGCGCTGCTCATCGTTGAGCACCCATGTACCGCACCTCAGCCGGGTCTCCTTCTGGAGGTCCGGCTGTTTGCGTATGGGGCCACGGTGTCTACACACACCACATGCTCCATCCGCTCCTTGCACCCTCCTGTTGCTGCACCCTCCTGTTGCTGCGCTCTCCTGTTCGTACCGTTCCTCTGTAGCCCTGCCGCCCATGAGCACCGAAACCATCCGTCCCGACCCGGCTGACGTGCCGCGCGTCACCACGCAAACCCTCCAAAACATGAAGGCCGAAGGGGTCCCCATCGCCATGCTGACGGCATACGACTACACCTCGGCGCGCCTGCTTGACCAGGCCGGCACCGATGTCCTGCTGGTGGGCGACTCGGCCTCGAACGTGATGGCCGGTCATGAGACCACGCTGCCCATCACGCTCGACCAGATGATCTACCACGCGCAGTGCGTCATCCGCGCTATCCAGCGTGCGCTCGTCGTGGTCGATCTGCCGTTCGGATCCTACCAGGGGAACTCCAAGGAAGCGCTGGCCTCGGCTATCCGCGTTATGAAAGAAGCCGAAGCTCATGCGGTGAAGCTGGAGGGCGGGCACGACGTGCTCCCCACCGTAAACCGCATCATCTCCGCAGGCATTCCGGTGATGGGGCACCTGGGACTCCTGCCACAGAGCATCCACAACTACGGCACGTACAAGGTGCGCGCACGGGCCGAAGAAGAAGCCGAGCGCCTCATCGACGATGCGCAGGCGCTCGAAGAAGCGGGCTGCTTCGCCCTCGTGCTCGAAAAGATCCCGGCGTCGCTGGCCGCACAGGTCACCGACACACTCGACATCCCCACCATCGGCATTGGGGCTGGGGCCGACTGCGACGGTCAGGTGCTCGTGTCGCACGATGCGCTGGGCCTCACAACCGACTTCCACCCGCGCTTTGTGCGCCGCTTCGCCCGCCTCGACGAAACCATCACCGAGGCGGTGCAAACCTATGTAAACAGCGTACGCACCCGCTCCTTTCCCAGCGACGACGAAAGCTACGAGTAACTGCATCGCTTTTCTGGTGTCCTTTGCCCTAACCCGACCGACCTGCATGTCTTCCTCGAACAACACGCGCCGTCCAAGCATCCTCATCTGCAACGACGACGGCATCGACGCTCCCGGCATTCAGGCATTGGCGTCGGCCCTCGACGGGCTGGGCGATCTCATCATTGCAGCGCCCGAGAGCGAGCAGAGCGCGGTCGGCCATGCCATCACCGTACGCGACCCGGTCCGTGCGCAATCGTATGGATTCGAGGTGCCCTCGGGCCCTACCAAGGCGTGGTCCATTGCCGGGACGCCTGCCGACTGCGTGAAGCTGGCGGGGCAAGAACTGCTGGATACGCCGCCCGACCTCGTGGTGAGTGGCATCAATCATGGCCCGAACACGGCGGTAAACGTGCTCTACTCGGGCACGGTAAGCGCGGCTACGGAGGCGGCCATTATGGGCTATCCAGCCATTGCGTTTTCGCTCTGCTCCTGGTCGTCGAACGAGTTTGAGGCGGCCGGCTATTACGCGCGGATGCTGAGTCAGCACGTGCTCAACGAGGGGCTGCCCGCTGGATCCCTCTTGAACGTAAACATTCCGGCGCTGCCCTTCGAGGAGATTGAGGGCGTGCGCATCACCCGACAGGCCAAGGCGCGCTGGGAAGAGAGCTTCGTGGCCCGTACCGATCCGCTCGATCGTCCGTATTACTGGCTTTCGGGCACGTTCGTGAACCTGGATGAGGGCTCCGAGAATGATCTGGCCGCGATCGACGATAACTACGTGGCCGTAACACCCATGCAACTCGACCTGACGGCCTACGACCAGCTCGACACGCTACGCAATGTAGATTGGGATACCAAGCTGGATGCCGAGGCCCGCCCCGATGCCCGCGCCCGCCGGGCTGCGCGTCAAGCTGATGGGGAGGAAACGTGATGCCACGGGACGCGTCTTGTAGCGGCCATAGCACGGCGTAGACCGCACTCATCGATTCAATGTAAGATGCCTGGACCGATCCGACAGCACAAATCAGAGCTTCGTGATCTCTGCCGTACGCATCGCGTGGAGCGGCTGGAGGCGAGCTGTGAGCGGCATGAAGATACTCTCACCGGGCATTCTCAGCCTGATTCAGGATAGCGGTCGCCGCGGCTACTATCGCTTTGGCCTGACCGACGGCGGACCTGTGGACCCCCAGGCGCACTCCCTGTGTAACCGGCTGCTGCAGAACGCTGCCCACGCGGCCACTGTGGAAGTGAC
>NZ_JAWOAR010000048.1:0-4699 GCF_046498435.1 Longimonas sp.
GTATCATCGAGTTCGATATCGGCCTGTAGATCGCAACGAACCCCGCCGTTTTCGCTGGCGTTGTCGTTGCCGCAGACCGTGAGAAAGCTGCGTACCGGGAGCGTAACTCCAGAAAGGTCGGCCTCGGCGGATGCGGTGGTCTGAAGGCTCCACCCGCTCAGGTCGATGTCGCTATCGGTGGAGTTGTACAGCTCGACCCATTCGCCATCGGCATCGGGCACGGCGTCGGGGCGTGCCATGAACTCGGAAATAAGGACATCGGGCGTGCTCTCGCTGTCGAGAATTGTGATCGTGAGCGACTCGCTACGGGCCTCGGCAAAGCACTCAGCGGTAAAGCAGTCCGCCGTTTCCACATCAGATGTGAATACGGCTTCGAGTGGACCGTCTTGGCTGGTGTTTGTGGGAAACGTAAGATCGAGAACGGTTTCTGTGGTATCCTGTGCGCTTCCCCCGGGAAAGGTAAGTGTGCTGCTGGTAAAGCCGTCAATGTTTCCGGAGGACGCCGAACTGCTGGTTTCGTCGAAGGTGACGGTTACATCGGTGGCTCGTCCTTCAGCCGGAATCAGTTGAAGCGAGGCTCCGAGCGTCGTAGCCTCGGTATCTCCCTGTACGACCGTCGCTTCGGAAGCGAGGAACGAAGCCTCGGGCCAGGGGGCGTTGCAGAATCCGCCAGCATCGCCGTCTGCGGTAGTCGGATCTTCGTTGAGCGTGAGAAACCGCGTGCTGGGATCAGTGAAGCCGTTTCGGTTGCCAGACGTGGTGCCGGGCTGAACACCCAGATACTGGTCTTTTGTACTTACGCCGTTGCCGTTCCAGCTATTGCCCTCGCCAGGATCTTCACCGACAATGCCGATCATGTCTTCGGTGCGTCCGTCGAGTCGAATGCGTACCGCATCGTTGCCGTTAAACCATGTGTTGCTCTGCTCTTCCACAAACTGCACCTCGGGCGTACACGCGGCAGCTTTGGTCCCCAGATCGTCGGGGTCGCCCTCGTCGTCGCTGGCACCTACAATAAGTATATCATCGGCAGCCAGCGTGCCGGTATCAACCGTCGTTGTAGACGTGGTTTCTCCGCCATTAAATGAGGTAAAGACCTCCAGTGGATCGGTGCTAAAGTCTATCGTCTCGCCGGATACGTTCCAAAGCTGAAGGCCCTTGGGCGTACTGCCACTGCTGGTATCGATATACCGGCTGATGAGCACACGCGGCGCATCGCCAATATCGAAGGTGTACGTGTTCGCGGCTCCGATACGCACATCGGCACTCGGGTTTTGCAGAACGAACCGAGCATCGCGTGTTGCATCGCCCGAAAACGCATTCAGGTCAACGGTCACCGTCTCGCGGTCTCCATTGCTTGCTGATGCCGGGAACGTGACGGTCTGCGTGCCGAAGTTGTCCACATCAGCAGGATCTGCGGTGCTGTTCCCGCTATCAAAGGCCACCTCTACCGTATGCGCTTCGCTGCCGGGATTGCGGATCTGCACCTCAAACGTGGCGGTGTCATCGGTCGACCACACGGCGCGCTCGGTATCCACAAATGAAACGGTAGGCGGATTCGGCGTAAGCGACAGGTTGTTCAGGGCGATCTCATCGCGCGACCCACTGCCTGCGGCATCATCGGTTTCCCAGCGGAGGAGCAGGTACTCGCCATTTTGGAGGTTAATATCAGCCAGCGTGCCGCTGCGGGGCACAGTCTGCCATGTTGGGCTGCTGTCGGCGGCTTTGGGCGTGGTGTAGTCGAATGCCGATATGCCGGTAAACCCGCTGGCATCGTAGGAAGTGCTGCTGGTCACTTGGTACGCCAGAGAGACATCGGTGGAGCGACCTTCGTTGTTAAGCACCTCAATGTCGTATCCGACGAAGGCATCGGTGATGGGCTCACCTGTGTCGTTCAGGTAGCGCGCGACAAACGCACCGGGGGTAGCGTCGGAACCGGTGGGCTGTACGCCCCAGGCAAAATCGCCACTGGCCACCTCGAATGCGTAAATGCCGCCGGTGCTCTCGCCTCCGGTACTCGCGCCGCGCGCGAAGTCGCCGCTGTCTTCAGTATTGCCAAAGCCAAGATCGCCGTCGCTGAGGCCGCGAACGATGAAAGCTCCCGAATCCAGTTGCTCGGGACTTTCGGGGGGCGAATCGAAGCCGCTTCCGGCAAAAGAGTCGAAGTCCTCAATTAGGGTATCGTCGGTGTTCGAAATAACGATGGGTCCGCCGGGTGTACTTCGTGGGGTTACAGCAATGTCATTGAGCGCGACTTCTGGACTCCCGCCGCTGCCGCCTCCATCGGTCGTTACAAATGCCAGGGTAAGAAACTCGCCCGAGGGCACGCCGGCCGGAATCCGCCCCGAGAGTGCATTACGCATCCATTCTGGATCGGAGTCGGCAGATTCCTCAACCGTAAATGCGAGTTGGCCGTCGTTGAAGCTACTTGCGTCGGCGGCGTCGGTCTGGCAGGAAGCGCCAACCGCATACTTGAGTGTAACAGTGCGGCTGCGGTCGGTGTCGTTGAGCGTCCACAGGTCGTAGTCGACGTCGGCGCCGTCGTTGATGGCAGTGCCGGTGTTATTCTCGTAGCACACGTACACCGTACCCGGCGAGAAGTCGCTGCCTGCTGGTTGCAAGCCCAGCGCGTAGTCGCCGTAGCCATTGTCAAGATCGGTGGGTTTGCTGATGTCGAAGGCATACACGCCGCCAGTACCTACGCCGCCGGTACTGGAGCCACGTGCAAAGTCGCCGCCTGTTGCCGTTTGCCCAAAGTCTACGTTGCCGTCGCTGGCTCCGAATACAGCCACCGCATCCGAATCCAACTGGCCAAACGAAGGCGATGCGTCGAATCCACCCGCCCGAAAGCCCTGAAAATTAAGCCGGGTTGGTTCATCGATTGCCGTGAGTGCAAGCGGTCCGCTGGCGGGCTGCAGGTCGCCGCGTACGGTGATGTTGTCGAAGCGGTTATTGCCCGTCGCGCTGGTGGCGCCGTTCAGGGTGATGCGGAAGACGACATCAGAGTTGTTGTTGAGCGCTGTGATCCCTGAGAAGTCGAAGGTTTCAACCGTGCCGCTTGTGGTGTCGTCAGGGTCGAAGGTAAACTCCTGCGTGAATGTTGCGCCGCCATCCGTCGAGTAGCTTACGGTGTTGTTGTCGAATCCGGTGCCCGTGCGCCGCGCCCAGAATACCAGTTCGATGTTCTCAGCGTTTTCGGTCGAGACAGCAATATCGAAGTGATTGCCGTTTTCGGCATCGTCTTGAATAACAAAGCTATCGCCTGCCGAGTCGCCGCCTTGTGCATTGTCGCCGTCGCCCGCAAAGCTCTCCACGTTGCTTTCGGTGAATGCGTACGTAATCTCCCCATCTCCAAACGTAGCCTCCACAGGCGTCGGCCAGGGATTCCCGCTTCCTTCGGGTGCGTTAAAACTCCAGTAGCCGAGCAGGTCTTGCTGGGCGGCGGCGGGCTGCCCGAGTCCCAGACCGATGAGCATTCCAACGATCAGCACAGGCATCCCGCGCAGCCATACGGATGTGCGCATGTGGCGGGCAAATAACCGCCCAAAAGAATCAAGTAGCAACATCAGATAATGGGGGTAGACAAGCCGGAAGAAGATTCGTACAACACGTATAAAGATATGAACCCTGAGAGCTAATTTCTACCCAGCCCGGGTTATTTCTGTGTTGTATCTCTGCTTGGCACGGTTTGACGCGGCTACGACGTAGGTGAGAGCGAGGGGGAGTTGGGTGTTTTTGGAGGATGCGAGGCCTCTCGGGGCGCGGACGGTGTTGCATCGCCCTCCTCTTCTTGAACGCTGCCTGATAAGGCATGACGCTCGGCAATGCGATAAGCATCAGTTGTTTCCATGCGAGGGCGTATGATCATCTCACCCAGAAGGCCCGTCGTGAACATCTGCGCACCGAACAGGATGAGCAGCAACCCAAGCAGAAGCAAGGGCCGATCGCCCAGCGGGTGCCCAAAGACCAGCTTTTCAATGGAGAGCCACAGGCTCACGATGAACCCGGTAGTGAAGCTGAGCGTGCCTATGCCGCCAAAGAAATGCATGGGGCGTGCGGCAAAGCGCGTCAGGAAAAACACCGACACAAAATCCAGGAAGCCGCGGATGAAGCGCTCCAGCCCGAACTTAGTCGTGCCATGCTTGCGCGGATGATGCTCGACCGGCTTTTCGGTGATGCGGTCGAAGCCCTGCCACTTGGCCAGCAGCGGGATGTAACGGTGGAGCTCGCCGTACAGATTGACCGACTGCACCACCTCGCGCCGGTACGCTTTGAGTCCGCAATTAAAGTCGTGGATATCGATGCCCGACACCATCCGCGTGACGCCATTGAAGAAGCGGCTCGGGATGGTTTTTGAGAGCGGGTCGTGCCGTTTGCGCTTCCATCCACTTACGAGGTCGTGCCCGTCGTCGAGCAGGGCAATGAGTGCTGGGATCTCATCCGGGTCGTCTTGCAGATCGGCATCCAGCGTGACAACGTAGGGCGCCCGCACGCGCTCAAACCCCACGGCGAGCGCGGCGGACTTTCCGTAGTTGCGTTGCAGTCGAATCCCCCGAAACCGCTCGTCGTCTTCATGCAGCGCCGTGATGACGGCCCAGGAGTCATCGGATGAGCCGTCGTCGACGAGCCACACCTCAATGGCGTAATCGGCGCAGGCTGCGCGCAGGCGATCGGCCAACTCGGGGAGCGAGTCGGCTTCGTT